>JBCCFC010000925.1:0-5718 GCA_039029935.1 Chloroflexota bacterium | reverse complement strand
TGTTTTGGATAATGGATCGCATGTTGTGGTGTGTCGGTAGGTCAGTATCCAGTAGGCCAGTAATCGGTAGGTCGGTAGGTCGGTCATGAACACCGAATACCGACCTACCGACCTACTGAATACCGATTTACCGACCTACCGACCTACCGACACACCACAACATGCGATCCATTATCCAAAACAATTGGTTCAAACGGCTCCTAACCCTTTTCGTATTTGCCCTGGTTGTCTATCAGGCGTGGCAATTGGGTAGTGCCAAAAATTTTGGCACTGCACAATATCTACAACTGGCACTCGATGGTCTACGTGGCGGCACAATCTATGCGTTAATTGCGCTTGGTTTTGTCACCATCTACAACGTCACAGGCATCATCAACTTTGGGCAAGGCGGGTTTGCCATGCTCGGTGCGATGCTGGCTGTCACAGTCAACGATTGGGCAACCTTGGGGTCATGGCCTGCTGCACCGCGTCTTGCACTGGCCGCGATCATCGCCGTGCTTCTGACCACGCTCATTGGCCTCATTATCGAACGGGTTGCCATCTATCCCGCACGCAACGCCGAGCCGCTGACACTCATCATCATTACGGTCGGTGTCTTTATCACCATGCAGGGCATCGCCTTTCTCATCTGGGGAACCGACAGCTACACACTACCTGCCTTCACAACAATGGCACTGCGTGACAAAACCATTCGACTGGCACTTGGTGACAGCAACATCATTATCAAAGCGCAGAGCTTCTGGATTTGGGGTACAACGGCTCTTGTGATGATTCTGCTGGCTCTCTTCTTTGAGCGCACCATGTGGGGCAAAGCCCTGCGTGCCTGTGCCATCAACCGCCAAGCGGCGCGACTGATGGGTATCAGCCCCAATCGTATGTCGGCTCTCTCCTTTGCACTGGCAGCGGCACTCGGTGCAATCGGTGGCATTGTGCTTGCACCAGCCACACGACCTGTCTATGACATGGGCTTGATTCTAGGACTCAAAGGATTTGTCGCCGCCATCATGGGGGGGCTGGTCAACGCCCCTGCCGCCGTGCTTGGGGGCATCCTGCTGGGCGTGATTGAGAATGTCGGGGCAGGTGTCACCAAAGCAGGGATCAAGGATATTTTTGCCTTCCTTATTCTGATATTGGTGCTGCTGTTCCGACCCAATGGCATTTTGGGTAGCCAAGAATCGACAGAGAAAGTATAGGGGGTAAGAAGTCCGACTTTTATCAAAAGTCGGACTTCTATCTCCTTGGATAGGGGAATGAACACATGATGAATCGACACACAATCAGCATCTTACTTCTCACCATTGTCGTGCTTTTTCTTGGCTGGGTTGAGAGCAATACAGCGGAGGGCGTCTCCCAACTGACAGGTGGTATCATCACCTTTAGTACGTTGGTCCGCATCGGCCTCTTCACCATCATCGTCGTTGGACTAAATCTGCTCATGGGCTTTGCCGGACAGGCATCACTTGGACAGGCATCTTTTTACGGCATCGGTGCATACGTCTCGGCTATCTTTACCACAAGAGGCGTTGCATTAGGCTTGCCCGAAGGACTTGTCGCCCAATGGTGGTGGCCTTGGCTCTTGATGGTCGCAGGCGTCGTCATCACAGGCATCTTTGTCTACTTTGTCGGCCAGCCCATTCTGCGTCTCAAGGGACACTATTTGGCGATGGCAACACTAGGGCTGGGCATCATGATCATCATTCTCTTCCGCGAGAATTTTGGCATTCAGCCCAACACGCTCAACATCACGGGGGGATTTGATGGCCTACCGGATGTGCCTCGTCTACGCATCGGTAACTTCTCACTCTGGCCGATTGAACGGTACTACTACTTGGTCTGGTTCTTTGCCATACTATCCATCATCATTGTGCAAAACATTGTCAACTCACGCGTGGGACGTGCATTGCGAGCCATTCATGGTAGTGAGATTGCAGCGCAGGCAATGGGTGTAGACACAGCGGCATTCAAACTGCGTGTCTTCATGCTCAGTACCATGCTCGCCAGCCTTGCCGGAAGCCTCTTTGCGCATTTCCAAGCAGCCGTTTCACCACGCCCATTTAACTTTTTGGCCTCTCTCGAACTGCTGGTGATGGCCGCAGTAGGTGGCGCCAGCACCGTTTGGGGTGCGCTGGTTGGCGTCTCTGTGATTCTGGGCATTGAAGAACTGTTGCGCTCTCGACTCCACCTCGTTTTGGAGAGTGCAGGCAGTGAAGTAGAGCCAGTCGTCTTTGGCGTGATTCTGGTTGCTATCATGATTTTCTTGCCCAACGGTCTCGCAAAAGCAGGTCAACAGCTATTTACGCGCAAGAATGAAACAGACATGGAGGCTGCGGCATGAGCAACATATATTTAACCGCAGAGAGCGCAGAGGGCACAGAGGACAGAAGAGAGGCTTTGAGATTTTTGTATGAGTGAGCATCAACAACCGCTGTTGGACATGCGGGGTATCACAATAGTTTTTGGTGGCTTGACCGCGCTTGATCAAGTGAGCAGCAAGGTCTATCCAGGACAGATCAAGGCCATCATTGGACCCAACGGCGCAGGCAAAACCACGCTCTTTAACATCATCACAGGCATTTATAAACCGACAAGTGGTCATATTGTCTACAACGGTGAGCCGATTGAAGAGCTTGAGCCGCATATTGTTGCCAGCAAGGGTATCACACGCACCTTCCAGACCATTCGTCTCTTTGAAGGCATGACCGTTCTGGAAAATGTGATGCTGGGACGTCATCTCAAGACCGAGACGGGATTTCTGGCGGCGGCACTCAAATTGCCCCGTGCGCGTCGTGAGGAAGCAGTAACACGAGCCGCTGCACAGGAATTACTCGGTTTTGTAGACATGACTCAATATGCCGATGTCAATGCCACCGATTTGCCCTTTGGCCTGCAACGGCGTTTGGAGATTGCACGGGCATTGGCGACAGAGCCATCACTGATTCTGCTTGATGAACCAGCGGCGGGGCTTAACAACACCGAAAGTCAAGAACTCACCGACCTCATTCGCAAAATCCGTGAACGTGGCGTGACCGTCATTTTGGTCGAGCATGATATGGATGTCGTGATGGGCTTGGTCGATGAAGTTCTCGTGTTGGAGTATGGCCGTGCCATCGCTGACGATATACCATCAGCGGTTCAGTCAAACCCAGAAGTAATTCGGGCCTATCTAGGAGAATAAGCAGTTAATAGTTAATAGTTAATAGTTAATAGTTTAATGGCCTATTAACTATTAACTATTAACTATTAACTATTAACTATTATGTTACTAGAGCTAAATTCGATTTCAACATACTATGGAAAAATCCAAGCCCTCAAAGATGTGTCTCTCCACGTGGATGAGGGCGAGATTGTTGCATTGGTGGGTGCAAACGGGGCGGGCAAGACGACGTTGCTCAACACAATTAGCGGGTTGCTACGCGCCAAAAGCGGGACAATTCGTTTTGGTGATGCTGAGATTACCCGCCGCACTGCTGCGCACATTGTCCACGCTGGGTTATCGCATGTTCCCGAACATCGCCAAGTCTTTGGCACGATGACTGTGCACGACAATCTGCTGCTGGGGGCCTATCAACGCTATCGTCAAGTCGGCATGAAAGCCGTTGAGCAGGACATCAACTGGGTCTATGAGATTTTCCCACGCTTGCAGGAACGGCGTCGTCAACTAGCGGCGACCATGAGTGGTGGCGAGCAGCAGATGCTGGCAATTGGACGTGGCATGATGGCGCGTCCCAAATTGATGCTCTTTGACGAGCCATCGTTGGGGCTAGCACCGTTGATTGTCAAAGATTTGTTTGAAGTCATCAGCAAACTGCGCGAGGATGGCATGACGATTTTGCTGGTTGAGCAGAATGCCCTTGCCGCCTTGCGATTGGCCGACCGAGGGTATGTGATTGAGACGGGGCGGGTTACGGTTGAGGGCAGTGCGGATGATTTGCTGAATGATGCACGGGTGCAGGCGGCGTATTTGGGTGGGAGTCATTAGGACACGTGAAATTAATTGTGTAGACATCTCTTCTTCGTAGCCTCAACATGTTGATTCTCTTCATGATAGAATTTGTTTTGCTTTATCCACACCGTTCAATAGTAGACCGATCTTATACAAATTAGACAGAAAAACGGGTCTGGTAGATAATTAATCCTCAAACATCGGTATATTGGTTATGATTATGTTGAGGATAAGATGGAAAAACGAATCGCTTTATTAAACCGAGAAAATACAGACCAATTTGTAGACCGCCACGATGAACTTGCTTGGCTCAAAAAATGGGGAACCCAAATCCCTAAATCTTCATCCGATAGTGTGGCGTTGGTTGGTCGACGACGCACAGGAAAGACATCTGTGTTAGCAAAGCTATATGAGTATCTCTTTTATGAACAAACGCGTGTGACGCCCATTTTTATTACGTTTGAAACCTTCTTGCACCGCGATATTCCCATCACCAATATTGAGTATATCCAGACCTTTTTGGGCGGATATATCGCCAGCTACATGGCATTCCATCAGCGCGAGCCATCCCTACTGCGGCTAGCCTCTGACTGGACACTGCTACGTGAAGAGGTTGAGCCCAATGCAGATAAGCGGATTCAATCAATCTATCAGCGATATGACAGGTCAATACCAGGGGACCCACATAATGGGTTGGATGGATTTGCTCGTAGTGTTTGTCATATTCCACGCTATTTGGCACAAGACTATGAGTTGTGGACAGCGTTAATCATTGATGAATTTCAGGTACTGACTAGTGTATATAACCCATTGCTAGACCGCATTCATTCTGTCACAAGCAGTTTTCAAAAAGCGGCGGAGTCCCTATGGGCACCCATGCTCGTATCAGGATCAGCAGTCTCGTTATTGACAGGGAAAGCACTAGCCGGTGGGCTATCAGGGCGTTTTGGGTATCACTTCATTCAACCCCTCCCCAAACAATATACATACGATTTGGTCGGTTACTTGGCACAGCAAGAAGGAGTTTCTCGAACAGAAGAATTTTCAGAAATGGTTTGGGAAATCACGGGGGGTTATCCCTATGCAGTGGAAAGTTTGATGACCAGCCAGAGTTTAGCACGCACACGCTATCCTGAATTAGATGCCTTGAAAGAGGTTATCCAATTTGAGGTGACTAATCATAATGGACAGCTATGGCAGCATTATTCCTCAGAATTTGACAAATACTCACATGAATTGAATGATGGGGATACAACGCGTAAGGTGATGTATTGGACCACAAAGTATCCTGATACACGCATTGATACGAAACGTATCGCCAAAGAGATTGGTGAAGATGAAAAAGCAGTGCGAGCCTCGCTCGAAAAACTAAAGTGGGTCGATATCGTTCAGAAGGCCGGGTTAAGCAGCTACAAAGGTACGACTGACCCGATGTTACGTCGTTACATTGAATATCATCACAAGGTTGAAGTCGAAAACGTGTCTTCCGAGGAGGCATTAAAAGAGATAAATTCTGAATATCAGACACTGCTCGGAAGAGTCAATAACTTTGTGGGGCATATGGCCGAGGGATATATGTATGCACTACTCAGTGGGTTTGATGGACGTAGAGTTGATGGCAAGACCTATTTTTCACATGACAGCGGGTGGAATCCCAAAGTGTGCTAATTGCGAAATAGTGGAAAAGGAGGGAAAATAGACTCAAAGCGTACAGATAATTTAACCATTATGCCATAAAGGAGTCAAGATGCAAACCAAGTATATGCTAAAGACAT
>JBCCFC010000924.1:0-5722 GCA_039029935.1 Chloroflexota bacterium | reverse complement strand
TAGTTGATACAAAGGAGAGCGTAATTATGTATATCGATGATACAAACCATGATGATGAACTGTACGAAATGCTTGACCTATTTGGCGACCACGAACCATTGATGGGACCCAGTGATATCGACGTATTTGTCCATGAAGACGGCGATACATACGGACTTGAAACCGATGAGGGGTATCATGAAGCCATTCACAAAAGCTGAAAAAGAAGCCATCTACGAATGGTCTAAAGAGTGTGGCGGCCACAACGCCGCAAAGTCCTTATTCAGCGACCGCATACCCAAGCAGAAAGCTATCCATACAGAAGACATCGTGAGAGCCATCGAATCAGCCCCCTACTTCATCAGCAGTAGTGTATCCACGTATACACCAGAGGACAACAATCGCACCATCGTCTATGTGCGTCAACATGGGCGCTATCACGGCTATGCCGAATACAACATGCTCACACTGCTCCAAGCATACCTACTTGACCCCAACGAACATGGCCGATATTTTCATGTGCGTGTGTTGGTCAACTACAAGCTCAACTGTCAATATATCTATGTTGATGGCAGCTACGGTCAGTCGGGTGATTGGCAATGCTTCTTCTATAATGAAGCGGCATTCACGGCATTTATCACAGGACTTAACGATGCTCTGTTAGACAGGAGTGCCAAGGAACGCCAAGCCAGCATGGTCAGCAACATGATTATCGGCAACATCAGTCAGCGCAACATCCACCGCATCGAAACGGTCCATCCCGAACGTGTTTCTGCCCAAGGGGATAAACACGTCATCATTACATTCACCCTCCCCCGTTGCACCTTCAGAAATGGCAAATATCTCTTCGATTGCCAGATGGAATACGAAGCGGATTTCATTGATTGGATTGCCGTGAGGCAAGAAAAGGGTCCTCCCACACTCGATGAAAACGGTCAACGCATCCACTACCCGACCAAGCATGAACGCGTAGAACGCACCAAAACCGTCAGCGTTACCCCATACACAGCGAAACGCCACTTTGGGAAAGAAACGCTGATTGATAATCTGGTCAATGCTGTTGTACATGGTAAAGGCACACGAGGATATAAGTTTGTGTATTGACCAGAGCATCTCAGTGAGATTTTGTAGCAGAGGCGCATTCAAGCAGAAAGGAATCGTATGAAACTGCCAGTAACACCAATACAAGCCGTTGAAACCTATTTGAAGATTCCGGCCAGCCAGCTAGATCACCTACATCCTGTACAGATACATGCCTTGCTTGCCAGCTACAATATCCGACGACGAGATGACATGGAGAGCCAGCCGTATATCCGCTATTGCCGCATCCACAATGATGAGATGGCATGGGATGCCGAGCTAAACTGTGAGTGCTGCCCAGATTGCATGAGGTTGCCAGAAGTGGCGTGGGTACAGACCAAAGATGCCCGCTGGGAGATGGTCCGCAGTGACCGCCTTTACGGGTGGGTGCTTTGGGATGAACGAGGTTACACGGCGGTTGTCCCGACTGAGCAGATGTCGTACTGTCGTGAACTGGGTGGCGATACTCGACTATTGGGGCTTTACGGCACGTTAGAAGAAGCACAAGAGAAGACCTATAAAGCGAATCCACCATTGGATGATAGCGTGTATGTTGACCAAGTGTGGTAAGTTGGAGCAGTGATTGGACGCGAAAAGAGAGCGAATCACTCGCCCTCTTTTCCATACCACACAAAGGAGAAAACCATTGAAACCCATTACCCAATCCAGTTATAGATTAGAACATATTATCTTCAATGGCAGTAATCCCTGATCCATTTATCGATTAAGGGGCAGATGGAGCTACATTGTGTAGATATTTTACAATGCGTTTTCTAGCAGACCTACAGCAGATGTTGGTATCTGCTCAGTTTCTCTATTGAAGAATACGACCCAAGAAGAGGTAGACGAGAATATAGCATTAGGAATATTCATTGTTTTATGTAGGTAGTGTAGTGACGCTCCCTTTGATGATCCCCGAAGAGAGGAATAGACCGTCTACATGCCCCGATTGATTGAGCGTATTAAAGGTCGAGGCCATTTCGTCGGGTGAAAAGGTGATGCGTTCGGTACGGCTACGCCCTGCACGGAAGGGGCAGTAGTAGTAATTGCGTTTACAGGCAGTGGTCATCATGGCTTTGAGCAGCGGCTTTTTGCCCGCAGGTGTCACCGCATCAGAAATGCACGGCAGTGGTTTAGGTCGACGTTCACCAGTCGGTTGCCGACCGATTTCAGGCAGCGAAGGTGATTCCTCGGTTGGTTGTGTACCCGCTGGCTCAAACTCTGTGGTATTGCCTAACAAGGTCAGTTTTTGGATTGGGTCTGGTGCAACTGTAAAATTCATAGAACATCTCTTTCTGTCTGAACAAGAAAAACGATCTATTTATTATACGAACAAGCGTTCATTTTGTCAAGAATGAGATTTAATTTTGTTGATGATGCATGAATAAGTTTAATGCCGTAATGAGAAGTTAAGGTTGTGGATAAAAAAACAGGCCATTAAATGCAGTATTTCCCCCGATAGACGCCGTAGCGCCAATACCACAGATAACAGCCCGACTTTGATTAGGCAACAAATATGCCTCCCCCGATAGTGGCCGTAGCCACGGCATAGTTATTACCTAACTGACAATGATTATATCATAGCTCTACAGACCCTCCAAATTCGTTTTACTGTGAAATGCATTTAGTTATTGGCGTAAGACCTACGGGAGGTACCGATAGATGAGTTAGGTGTATCCAAGCGTCTATAGACACCTCCCGTAGGTCTAGTTTTGCACCTCTTCAAAAAGGATTATGGCTCATGTGCATCCAAATACATATTCAACGCATCCATCACCTGTGTGGGCCGGCCCCGTGAATTAAACAAATTTCCAGCAGGGTAGAGCCGATAGAACGTGCTGAACCACGTCCATCGCTGTACAAGACGGTGGTCGTCTGCACTGTACCCCAATTTAGGGTCACGAAGTTGGTCAAAGAGGTCAAAGCTTTGCACCATGAAATCGGAGACGACATCAGCGGTATAGCCATAGCTGGGTGGCATGAGGACACCATACTCGGTGATGTAGAGTGGCTTCTCTCGTTGTCCATGCGCATTCATCCACCAGCGCATCAACCGTACCTGATTTTCCACCAAGCGCAAATCTGTGTGGTCCTCCATATTCCACTGCATCCCCAAGGCAACCAAATCGCTCTCTGCATACCCCGGTGGAATCCCCACCCCCCAAGCACCTTCAGACTCAGTATTTTTATCTACGCTGATTTCGGGGAGCACAAAGGCGTGCATTGTCCACACGTCAACAGGGATTGTTGTCCCATATGTCGCTTGATAGGATTGCCAGATACACTCGAGGTAGGCAAGACGCAACGGTGTGATCTGACTGATGCCAGCAATGGCAACTTGCGCCGTTGGGTCGGCTTGCTTGATGGCATGGTAGGCGTCATGATAGGCGGTGACATAGGCTTCGGGCGTGGTGTTGTCCTGCCAACGTACATCCGGCTCATTGCCGATGAGCCAAATACGCCCTTGGTTTTCATCGGCATATTGTGCCAATGCCTCGGCGGGTGGAAATAACGCGCCAGCCCGAACACGGACCATTGGCAAAAATTCCATCCCAATGTGCGCATAGTCTGGCGCATCCATCTGTAATGTGCGCACCGTTCCCTGTCGTCCAAACCAACCATTCTGTGTAGATAAGGTTTCTGTGAGACCGACCGACCAGCTAAGATACCACCCGGGGCGAGGGGCAGGCCAATCAAAAAGCTGGGGGTTAAAATCAGGAATACCAACCCCTATGCGCCAACGCAAAGAGTATGGTTCTGACTTTTCAGCGGGTGCAATGATGGGGGGCGTACGTCGCTGCACACCAGCTTGGTACTGAAGTTGATTGCCTACCAACGGTTGATTGGCACTACTCCCTGGCATGGGTGTTGGCACGAGCGGCTCGAAATCATAGACAGTCTGTGCGACTCTTTCCTGTTGCAGGGGACACGGTTCCATCAGAAATGCAGGCATCGCAACCGCATTGAGGGACACATTTGAGGATAAATTCGGTGATAACTGCGAATCTATCCTAACAGATGCGTTTGAGGATAACTCTGGGGATAACAGCAAAGTAATCAACATAATGAGCAAAAATACACCCAACAATGAGCAGAGGGCAATAAATTGTTGCCAGCTTTTTTTTGAGATATGCATGGATAACCGTTAGATAACAACCGTTAGATAAAAAGAAGGGACAGAAGAAATTTTCCTCTGTCCCGATAGATTTCGCTATTCAGTTTCTGTCTGCATTCTGCGGACGTATGTTATTTAGGAGACTTCATAATAGGTGGCGGTTTTGCCACGTCTGCGGATCGAGCGATTGACCGACATCCCCCAAAGCGTTAAAGAAAGCCCAGCCAACAAAAACATACTACCAACAAGATAGGCCAGTAGCTGCGGCCAAATGATGATTGATACAGCAAACGCTGTCAAAATCAACCCTGGGCCAATGGCTAACCAGCCAATGCTAGATTGTTGTTCTGAAAAATTTGGCATCGAACTAAATTCAAACGATGCACCATTGCTTGTAAACATAGATATGACCTCCTTAGTCACTGTTGCTACCCATCAGCAAGAACACATAATAGAGCAGTGTCGCGATGGCTTGCAAAGCAGCAGCAACATAGGTCAGCGCAGCGGCATCTAATACACGATTAACCCCTGTCAGCTCCGGTCCTGTCAACACAGCCTCAGAAACCAACAATTTTTTGGCCCGTCGACTGGCATCAAACTCAACGGGCAACGTAACAACTGCAAACAGTGCCGTAATCGAGAACAAAATCACGCCTAACAACACAAGTCCAGATGCATTGATGAGAACACCACCCATCAACATAAGTGGCCCAACCCAGCCACCAACCTGAACCGCTGGAACCATTGTGGTACGCAATCGCAACGCCGCGTATCCCTGTTGATCCTGAATTGCGTGACCCGCTTCATGTGCTGCCACACCCACTGCCGCCAAACTGGGTGTGTCATACACATCAGGGCTTAAACGCAGCACTTTTGCACTTGGATCATAGTGATCCGATAAAAAGCCATTCACCCGTTCAACGTCTACATCATAGAGACCATTGGCATCAAGAATTCTACGGGCAGCGTCTGCGCCCCTTATCCCTGTACCAGCAGCAACTTTTGAGTATTTATTGAAGGTTGATTTAACACGATATTGTGCATAAAACCCCAGCAGCAATGCTGGAATTGTCATAATCAAATATAATAACATTGTATTCTACCTCGTTTTATCAGCGAAGGTCTTCGCTCTATTTTGTATATATAAACTATATTATATCTTGCTATAAAATATAGTTGGCGTTTCATTATTGGCTATCGCAAGCTGTTCATTCATCTGAATCAACCATTATAGCCAATTAGGTTGATAGGTTATCTATCACTACGTACAAGTATACAATAAGTTTTGTAAGAAAAGTATTAGCGTTTGGTTAATTTTATAATAGAATTTCTGAGGAAATCAAATATATCAAAATGAAAGGCGTTCCACAAAATAAAATACCGATCCTACTTCCAGGAAGGGGTGAGCGATACAGGTCATGCCAGAATACTTGATACCCCATCCTGGAAGTGTTACGGGGACTTAATTTCTGTGGAACAGCCTTTAGACCAGCAATTCCCGCAGAACAGATGCAGTGCCTAGCCCGAAGGCTCGGACTTGGATTTAGC
>JBCCFC010000923.1:0-5731 GCA_039029935.1 Chloroflexota bacterium | reverse complement strand
TTTGTTTTTGCGCGAACAAATCCGTTCCAATCCCCAATCCGCTGTCGTATTTTGTGCCAACCTGTGTCGCTAACGCGCTACCCAAGGCAAGAACGATAGCCACTGTCTAGGCTCTTCACTCTCCTCGCTCTCATCACCTGGGTTCGTGGGTTCGGCTGCTATCGCCACATGAAACGTTTCAGCCACATCAATCGCCATGTTTTGGGCAGGTCGTGCGCCTTGCAGTGACAACTGGATGGCAATGGTGTCGCCAATCGCCATGTCATCGGTGACACGTAGAGACAACCGTGATTGACCTGTTTCAGCGGGTTGCAGTGTCTCTAGGCGCAACACACAGACATTGCCAGCAGGATGACCATCGGGGCAGAGGCTACCGTCGGGCAATGTCCACTGTGCGTTCTGTGTCATGCCTGCGCTCACCACTTGTCCACCTGCACTGCTGCCAGCACCACTGCCGTTTTGGTCAAAATTTGTGCCATCGGGGATAACAACCTCTAGCTCGACACCATCCATCGGTCCATCGCCATCATTGCCATAAAGCATGTCAAAGTCAACCCTATCTCCCGGTGTCACAGGACCTGTGTTATTCACATCCACTTCCAAACGAACCTGTGCCTCTCCCCTATCGGTAATCGGTGCAGGTGTGGCCGTCGGTGTCTGAGTAGGGAGAACCGTACTCGTTGCAGTGGCTGTACTCGTCGCAGTTGGTGTGGATGTGGCCGTCGGTGTAAACGTTGGCGCAGATAGTGGTGTACTGGTTGGTGTACTAGTTGGTGTACTGGTCTGCGCAATGATCGGTGGGTCAGGAATCAACTGTGTAGCAACGGCGTCAGGCTCTGGTGTGGGTGGTGTGAGAGTCGACGCTGGAGTCGCACTGGGTACGGGTGTCATTGTCGGTGTTGGGGTGGATGTCACAGTTGGGGTGGATGTCACAGTTGGGGTGGATGTCACAGTTGATGTCGCTGTAGACATAGGGGCTGGGGTAGACGTTGATGTACCAGTTGGCGACGCAGTAGGTGTAGATGCTGCTGTTGTCGTAGGGGTTGAGGTTGGCGTTGCTGTGGCCGTTGTAGTCATCGTTGGCAGCACTATACCCGTCGGTGTAACCGTCGGTGTGGCGGTAACAGGTTCGTCACTATCCATAATCGTGCCAATGGCATGACCTGTACGGATACTACCATTGGCCGGATTGCTCAAGACCAACTTAAAGGTACGATCCCCCTGGGCGACAGGTATATCCGTGATGGGGATGGCAATCGTCTGCACGGTATGCCCCGGCACAAAGGTGACAGTGCCACTGCTCGCCGTAAAGTCTTCCCCGGCGAAGGCAGACACATTTTCGGTTGTATAGTTGACGCGAATCGTGTTGGCACTCACCTTAGAGAGAGACAGCGTAAAGACCAGCACACCTGCTTCTTCGCTGGCAGCACTGTCACTCACCGAAATCACAGGTCCGGCGTTGGTGTCGCTGATGCTGCCGATGCCTTGTGCGTCGATGATGATGGCATTGAGCCGCTTGCGCAGGTTAAGGAAGAAAGTCTCAACAACCTCATCCTCACTATCAGCCAAAATCGGCACACTGGCATTGGCGGTGGTTGTGCCTTGGGTGATGGTGATGCGCTCGGTGGTGGCGGTAAAATCGATGCCGCTGACTGCTGTGTTGTTGGCCGCAGTGTTATGGGCCGTAGTGTTATGGGCCGTAGTCACCTCAACACCCACATCCTCGCTGACGGCCTGACTGAGCGAAATCGTAAAGAGCATGTTGGCCGCATCTTCACTGACGGTTACATCATCGACACGTAACGACGGACCACAGAAGTCAAACAACACCTCGTCGGCTGGTATACTATCGCTGATGACTGTGCTGTTGATGGCGCATATCCCGTCACCCGTGCCATAGGCGTTGTTGCCCGACAGTACACTATTGTTGGTCAACGTGGCCGTGCTGGTGATGGCGTAGATGCCGCCACCAAAGCGATTCATGGCAATGTTGTCACGGATGATGCCACCGTTGACCGTGACTGTACTTTTTGCACGGACGTAGATACCACCGCCACTGGTGATGGCACGGTTGGCGCGGATGGTGCTGCTGATGACGGTGAGTTCGCTACCGACAGCAGGTGCGCTATATTCTCGGATATAAACGCCGCCGCCCTTTTCCGCAACATTGCCAGAGATGAGACTGCTATTGGTGATTGTTACAGGGCTATTTTCCCATGTAGCAATACCGCCGCCACCCTTTGTGGCCGTCACGTTCGACAGGACATCGGTGTTGTCCAATGTCAACGGACTATTCTTAAAGGTCAGAACACCACCACCACCATTTTTGGCGTAGTTTCCCTTGATTGTACTCTCCCGAATAATCATCGGGCTATTGGCTTCAATATACAGCCCGCCACCATAGTCAGCGGTTGTGTTCGAGAGAATCTGGCTGTACTCAATGAGAGCGGGGCTATTATTATCTGTATGGATGCCGCCCCCATCATCACCTGTACGGTTCTGGCTGACCAAGGCATGGGTCATGGTTAGGGTCGCCCCTTTCACCATCAGCCCACCGCCATCGTCATAGGATGAGTTGGAAAAGATTTTGCTGTTGGCAATCATCAATCCACCACTACTGACGTATATCGCACCACCACTCCCGTGGTCATTGCGCCATCCATTGGCCGAATTCGCAGAGATAATCGACGAGTTGGTAATGACGGTTTGCTGCTGGAGTGCCCGCATCCCACCACCATAGCCATATTGAGTGCGGTTATGGTCAATGATGGTATTGTCAATGACAAAAGGATCGTTGCGATCTACCTCCAGCCCGCCCCCATCGTCCAATGCATAGTTATTGCGGATGAGGCTCTTGGTGATGGTGACTGCACCACTCGACGCATAAATGCCTCCACCATCATACTTGGCATAGTTGGCTTGAACCGTGCTGCTAATAATCTTCAAAACATCATTGTCAAAGTACAATCCACCACCGTAGCTTTTACTATGGTTGGTGAGAATATGGCTGTTGATAACGGTCAGCGGTGTACCCGATTGATAGATACCACCGCCCTCTTCGCCCGCACGATTCCGCTGAATGGTGGTGTTGCTAATGGTCGCCCCCGATTCTAAATAGACACCACCGCCTTCGCCACTATTGGCAATGTTCTGATCAATGAGGCTATTTTGTATCGTGGTGGTGCTGTTCAGGCTCGCATAGATGCCGCCACCGTCATAGGCCGCTGTGTTGGAGATAATATAGCTGTTGTCGATGAACAATGGGCTATGATTGTCTACACCAAGGCCACCCCCATCATCTTTGCTATGGTTGTAGCGCACAGTGGTCTGGCGCAGGGTAAGCGGGCTGTACTCATCGGCATAGATGCCACCGCCATTACCTTTGCTGTAGTTGTGTTCAACCAGCGTCTGGATCATCGTCACAGGGCTGCGTACCTCGGCATAAAGTCCGCCCCCTTTGGTCTCCGCTGTATTGGAAAGAATCTGGCTTTGTGAAACCCACATTGGACTATCTTTATCGGCGTGAAGCCCACCGCCATCATCACCTGAGTGATTCCCCTGGATAATTGAATTTGTAACGGTCATGGGGCTTTGGCGTGTATACACACCACCACCATCATCGGTCGTCGAATTGGATATAATGGTACTTTTTTCGATATTTAAGGTTGACTTATATGCGTAAATACCACCACCATCACTCTCCGAACCACCTTTGGCCGCGTTGCTCGAAATAACGCTGCTGTTGGTGATGGTCAATGTGCTATTGAGGACAGCAACCCCGCCGCCATCTCCTGTTTGGGCAATGTTGTCATTAGTAACGCTGTTGTCTAGCGTGACGATGCTATTTTCATTGGTATAGATGCCACCGCCATTGGTCATGGCTTGGTTGGCGCGGATGGTGCTACTGATAATATGAATGGTACTATTGCCGAAGGCAGAGATGCCACCGCCCCACATTGTTGCCCTGTTGCCAGAGATTATACTGTTCTCCATAACATGCAATATGCTATTACCAACAAAAAATCCACCACCAGCACCAGCACTATTGTCTTGAACGACACTTTTATTGGTAATGGTTACTGTGCTGCCAGCGATGAGTGCCATTGCGCCTCCATTATTGGCGGTGTTGGATATAATCTCACTCTGTGCAATGGTAATCGTACCGCCTCCACCCGCATAGAACGCACCACCCAGAACACTGGCGGTGTTATGGCGAATCGAACTCTCGTTACGAATCTTTGCTGTGCTACCAGTGAGATGGATACCGCCGCCAAAGTTAGCCCCCGTATTCGATAGGACATCACTGTGGTCAATCGTGAGTATACTGCCACCTGTGACCTGAATTGCGCTCCCTGAGCGGCCAATGTTGGAGATAACCGTGCTATTGGTCAGCGTCATGGCAGCAGAACTAACCAGTCGAATACCACCGCCATAGACATGGGAAGTAGCGATGTTATGCGCTTTGCCGTTGGTAATGGTCACATTGTCAACCGTCAGCTTGCCGCCAGTGCCTCGGTTGCCCGCAACGCGTAAAATGCGGAACTGGTCGCCGCTGGTACGGGTCAGCGTAATGCCTCTGGTGTTATCTGTAGTCACACCGCCGCTGATGGTCACAGTGCTGGTGATGGTAGGGACGCCTGTATTGTTATCGCTGGCAGAGGTCAGTGTCACCGTGTTGGTGGGGGCAATGCTAAAGGTGATGGTGTCCGCTCCTGAGCCAGTGACGCAGCCGTTGACAGTTTCGTCGCGGTTGGCGGCATGAACGGCGTCTACTAAGTCGCAATCAGTGGTGTCCGCGGTGATGGTGGTGGCGTTGACCGTGATTGTCGCAGCTTGGATCGCGGGTGTCGCAGAGGCGAGCAGTATGGATGCACCGACCGCCCCATTGAGTGCAGTCCGTGCCAATTTTTGGACAAAGGGGGATGGCATACGCAAGTTGGTATAGGCGTCGTGCGCCCATACCAACCACTCATGGGCGTAGGAGCGGAGGAAATCGAACTGGGCGTTGAGCGCATAGGTTCGGCTCAAACGGGTCGTGGTTGCATAAAGTTGGTCATCCTGTGTAGAACATTGATTTTTGTTGTGATTGTCGTTGTTTAGCATAAATTTTTCTACTCCTCTAGTTTGTCGATAGGCTAGACAAAATGTGGGTATCTCGTTTTTTGTAGTGGTCAACAACACGTTGTAGGGGCGACCGCAAGGGTATGCCCCTACAACGTGTTGTTGACCATTACAGTATCTCGTTTTTTGTCCTCACATTCATACGAGACACCCACCTCTGTTAGAGTAGAAAAATTGATGGGTTGATACAATCATTCAAGCGAATACTAATTTTGTTGATAAAAATAAGACAAATGTAGGATAGTGGTGTTCTTTGATGTAATTTTATAGTAAGGAGTGAGCTGTTCTAACGCTCAATATCCCACAAACGCGTAGCACCTTTTTCATCCACTGACACAAGCTGCATGCCATCCGGCGACCAAGCCAGTTGGGTAGCAAGATAAGTCAGGGCATCGTCATAGGTGGGCAGATAGACGATGGAATCGGCAAAAATGCTGCCGCGCTCCATTTCATAAAAGACCCATTGCTCCTTTTCCGCCACCAAGTGGGGTCCATCATTGAGATTGCCCACACGTTTGATGGGGACCTCAATGGTTTTGAGATAGGCGACCAACTCTGCGGTCGTTACGGTATAGGAGGCGCGCATAGCCTTATAGTCACCATCAAAATA
>JBCCFC010000922.1:0-5740 GCA_039029935.1 Chloroflexota bacterium | reverse complement strand
ACTCCCCTCTTTAAATTTCTGTGCTCAACCAT
The DNA here is from genome assembly GCA_039029935.1 of Chloroflexota bacterium. Lineage (GTDB taxonomy): Bacteria > Chloroflexota > Anaerolineae > Caldilineales > Caldilineaceae. The sequence continues at coordinate 5,708 of JBCCFC010000922.1, read as the reverse complement.
TCTTGCCGGCTTTTTTTACCGGGGCCCCAACTTGTCTTACACCCAACTTTCAGGGCGGATATTCATACATGGTGAGTCGTCACGGATGATGATAACAACACAGGTTGGCAACCTGTGTTGTTATCAAGGGAGACACAAGGAGGAAAATGTCAAAAAATTTGTCAGAATAGGTTGTTGCCAACGCTGTGATTTTCGCGTATACTGTGCATAGAAACAACTGTTGCTCATTTTTGAATAGAGATGGATATGTTTAGAGGATGGATACACTTTCAATCCGGCGCGCGCAACCCACAGACGCCACCAAAATCATCGATGGAATTCAGTTGGTCTGTGAAGAGGGTGGCGCATTTTTCACAACTCAGTTTGTCCCAACACCCCAATGGGAGGCAGTGTTATATCGTCCTCAAACTGTTCCTGATCATACCTTATTGGTTGCTGAAATCAATGGGATATTTTGTGGCAGTGTTAATATCCTACCTGGACCTAAAGACACGCTCTTTCCTCATGTTGCTAATTTGGGCATTTTTGTCCTACCCTCCTACCGAAATCGTGGGATTGGTCACCAATTGATGAAAAAGGCTATTGCATGCGCAAAAAAAACAGGTAAAATTGAAAAAATTTCACTAGAAGTTTTTGAAACCAATACTATTGCTATACATTTATATAAGTCCTTTGGGTTTGTTCATGAAGGACGCAAACAGCGACAAATTTATTGGCAGAATAACTATATTGATATGTTATATATGGCTTACTTTCTGCCCTGATTGAAAAATTTATTTGGTATGGAACCTATGAAACAACGAGAAACAGAATTTTTAATCATTAGAGCAGATGATGTTGAAAGTCATAGAGGGAATGGCCTGATACCGATGATGGACTCAGATTGTGCCTGTCCAACAACAAATTCAACTCTATCATTAGAGCAATCCTCAATTCAAGAATCCTACTGGCAAAGGGCATCACAGTTGCATAGACAAGAATTAAAAGACAACAATACATTGGTCTTTAACCCCTTTAGTACGACAGGTCCATTGGTCTTAAATCATGAGGCACATCGGCTATTGACCTGTTTTGAACAGCCTAGATCGTTAGATGATGCACAGATTGAGCGTGTGTTTGAAATTGACACCCATCAAGCCGTTGCAAGATTGGTTGAGCTTGGCTTGATTGAACCAGTAGGGAGCCAACCCGCCATTAATCGCGGTACACCTGATTGCTTGGTGGCTTGGCTACACACCACCAATGCCTGTAATCTACGCTGCACCTATTGTTATATTGACAAGAGTGCAGAACCGATGAATGACACCGTTGGGTTTGCCTCGGTGGATGCCGTCTTTCGGTCCGCACAACAGCATGGGTTTCCAGCGGTCAAGCTCAAATATGCGGGTGGTGAAGCCACGCTCAATTTTGGCTTGGTCCAAAAGTTGCACACCTATGCTCAGGGGTTGGCGGGGCAGACAGGCATTCAATTGCATGAAGTCGTCTTGAGTAATGGGGTTGCCTTGACCAATCGCATGTTGACCTTTATGCAAACCGCTGGTATCGGTCTTTCCATTTCACTGGACGGATTGGGCGAAGGTCATGATGCACAGCGTGTTTTTGTTAATGGCAAAGGCAGCGCAATGCACGTAAAACGGTCAGTTGAACGTGCTTTAGCGCATGGAGTACGCCCGCATCTATCTATCACGGTTACGGCGCATAATGGTGAGGATGCAGCGGCAGCGGTTGACTTTGCGTTGGCACATGACTTGCTCTTCAACCTAAATTTTTATCGTGAGAATGATGCCACCGCAACACAAGGGGATTTACGCGCCGAAGATACACAGATGATTGCCTCGATGCGTCGTTGTTTTGCCATGATTGAGCAAAATCTGCCTGCTCATAGTATCTTGGGGTCATTGGTTGATCGGGCCAATTTTGGCATTCCCCATGAGCAGGTTTGTGGGGTTGGCGATAGCTATATGGTCGTGGACCAACAGGGCAAGGTGGCGCGTTGTCAGATGGAGATCGAACGGGCAGTCAGCGATATCTGGGCAATGGACCCACTTGCGGACATCAAACACTATGATCAAGACTTTCAATCGCTGGCAGTGGGTGAAAAGGAAGGGTGTCAAACCTGCGCATGGCGCTATTGGTGTGCTGGCGGTTGTCCTGCCTTGACCTATCGTGTGACGGGTAGAAATGATGTCAAGTCACCCTATTGCCATGTCTATCAGACAATTTATCCCGACCTATTGCGGTTGGAGGGGTTGCGTTTACTAAAAAAGCTTTCAGCTAATCAGCCGTCAGCGTTCGGCCAGAATTAGACCACATTTTGGGGTCGTTTTTTACACTTTCCTATACCATAAAAAACTATCAACACGATGCTTGAAAGTATTCTGTCGGTTTTGGGGCAATTCCTCTTGCAGGAAGCGGCCAAGTGGGGAACAAAAAAAGCACAAGAAGCCTACAAAACTCGCGCCCATCCTGCCACACACCATATTCAGCGTGCTGAGTTTATCTATCGTGAACAGGCACTTGATGCGATGAAAGAGGCCATTGAGGCTGATCAACAGACCAAAATTGTCGCATTCACGGGGTCTGGGGGAATTGGCAAAACGCGACTCTTGGAGCAGGCAGCTGTGCTTGTTGATGTGTGTGCCAGTCCATCTGTTTTTTGGGCGGGGATTATCGACCTCTATCATGTAGACCTGCACAATCTGCTTGAACTCAATATGAGCATTATCAAGCAGGTTGACCCCACTCAGACCTACTTTACGACATACCGCAGCCAGTTTGCGCGTTTTCAAACGCAGATGGATGCAGGTGTCTCGCGTGAGATGTTACAGCGCGAACGCAGCAATTTACAACACCTTTTTTTAGCGGAATATCAAGTCTTTGCCCAATCAAATCGTCCTGTTCTGGCCTTTGATACGCTGGAAAAGCTATCCACGGAACCACATTTGATCCAAACCATTTGTAATCTACACGAAACCCAAGACACGGTCTACGAATGGTTAACGCAGGTGATTGGCAATCTCCCCAATACAGTCATTCTCTTTGCGGGTAGACCCTGCCCCGTCTTAACCACAGAACTAGCCAACCTATATCCCAAACCGACAGGCATTCTACAACAATTCACCCTCAACGAATTTCAAGCACCCGGCAAACGTCGGCTACTTCGACTCTATTTTCAAAACATGCCCGACTTTGAAGCCGACAGCGAACGACGCGAACGCTACATCAACTATTTGGTCGATACGGTTCCCGGTATTCCTGTCCAGCTTGCGTTGTGGGCAGAACTCTATGCCCAGGGATTCATTGACCTGTCGCCAGAAACATTTGAGGCAGACTCAGCCCATATCCAACAAGCAATCATGGACGCGCTCTTTGACTATACACATGAACGCAAACGGGTCTTTTTCTTTTTGGCGTTGGCGCGGAAAGGATTGACGGCGGACCTGTTGCATCACCTCGAACCACACTGGAACCCGAAGGACTGTCAAGCTCGCCTTGATGAGATTCGTCATTTGAGCATTGTCAAAACGCGACAGAACACCAAGGAGGTCTTTCTACATGATGCCCTCTATGAGTTATTTGACCAATGTCAGCCCTATCCTGAACAAAGCTACTATTGTTATGAACGCTTGGCCGACTACTATCGGCTCGACCATGATGATGGCACAAGACCCTACACTGCCGCAGAAAATCTGCGCATGATCACCAACACACTCTACTATGAGTGTCACTGTAATCTGCAACGAGGCTATCAACGCGCTTATCTGCACTGGAGCGAAGAAGCGATCAAAAGCTTTGACCAAGAGTGGGATACACAGCTACGCAGCGAAATTGCCACCTTTCTCAATCTGTCACACGACCACCCAGAGGGCGTCCAACATCCCTTGACGCGTTTTGCACAGCAGGACACGTTGATTCGCTGGATTAAGCGATTGGTCATCTTGGCATGCTATGAACAGGCCATCGCCAGCATCAATTTAATTCTTCAGCATGGACCCAGCGACTATCAGCAACTCAAAGTCGCTGTTTCTTTCAAACCTCAAGATATAACGCCTGCCATTCAAGCCCAAATAGCAGCCATATGTTCAGAGGCAGATGATTTCTTTTGGGGACATCTGTTGGCTGTCTATGGCGAAGCACTGAGCTATACGGATATGGGTTTACCCACAGAAACGATGCAGACCAGCATCCATCTATTGGAGGCACAGACACTCGACCCTGCTGATGACCTCTATTGGCTCAACGGACGTATCTTGGGGCGTGTTTATAACACACTAGGTTATCTTCAAACACGTAGAGGCCATTACGCAAATGCAATCGAGTCCTATCACGCAGCCTTACAGCATTACTCGGCAGTGGATGTTTTTGATGAAAAGGCGGATACACTAAACAATCTTGCCTACTTATTGGCTTTGTTGGGTGACTTAGACCATGCCAAAGCCTATGTCACCGAGGCACTCAGCATCCGCAAAGATTTAGACAAACAATTTCCACTGGCTCTCAGCTATAATACACGTGGGTTGATTTACTCACTGCAACAGGTTCTCTTTTCATGGGATCGCAATGACTGTGAGAAAGCCTTAGCCATTTTTTGCGAACTAAACGCGTCACGTGGGCAAGGGTTGGCCTATAATGCGTTGGGGTATGTGCTACGCAAAAAGGCACAGCTATCAAAACTTGGTATTTGTACACCCGAAACAGCACTCGAACTCTATGAAGAAGCCGTTTCTTTTCTGCAACAGGCGATCAAAATTTTCTCGCCAGGTACAAGCGCAACAGCAAGCGGAGGACTGACGGCTGCCGAGACGGTCAATGAACCCATTCGCCTATGGGAAGCCTATAATGAATTAGGTTGTGTCTATCGTGATTGGGACAAGCTGCTCCATGAACGCAATCAACTCGGTGAAGCCAACATCAAATTGATTGAAGCCACTGGATTTTTAGAGCAAGCGTTGGCTGTTGCTACAAAGAAAAGTACCGAAGAAAACCAGAGCAACGAAGAAAACAAAGGACAGCACTATAACCTGTCTTTGCAAGCGGCAGATACCTATGATGATTTGGCCGAGATCGCTGCCTTGCAGCGTGATCAGGCCAAATTTGAGGCGTATCTGAACCACTGTGAAACAGAGATTCCATCTGAGTATACGCTCGACCAATCTGATTTAACCACAGAGACGCCCCCAAATGGCAACGCCTATTGGGAAATCAAAGGCAAAGTGCATATGCAGCGTGGTCGTTGGGCATTAAACAACCTTGAGCAAGACATGGGCAATGATTATACTCATTCCTTAAATCGTTCCAATCTGCAAACAACCATTACGCACTTTGTACAAGCCGCCGAGTATTTTACTCGCTACTATCACTTTGAGGGACGCTCTACCCAAGGCGATGCGCCTGTGTTGCGACGACGTGTCAAAGCAATGGTGACGTTGCTCACAGATAAATCGATTCCATTAGATGAGGTACAGGATCTTGCCATGGAGATAGCACATGAAGTAGAACTCACCAATGCCAAATTTGTTACCATTGCAAATGAATGTGTGTAAGTATATGCTACCCACCGGACAGAGATGTCTATTCCACTGTCAGTCATCTGTGAGAATACTGTGAGATTTCACGAAGAAAATTGAAAATAGATAAAGAGTTTGCCTCAAACAAATGGTACTATGATAGATGCTATGATTTGTATAATGCGGCCACATGGATTGTTT
>JBCCFC010000921.1:0-5742 GCA_039029935.1 Chloroflexota bacterium | reverse complement strand
CCACGACATCGCTTGACCTCTGGGTGTCCAATGCCGATGTCGGCGGCAACCACTCACGCATCGTCTTTGATGAGGTTTGTCTGGCGGAGATCACGCCGACCGTCAACATTGGTAACTTTGTCTGGTTTGATGCCGATGGCAATGGCAGCGTCAACGGTGATGAGTCAGACTATGGCTTAACCAGTGTGACTGTCGAGCTACTCAGCGGCGGCGCACCGATTTCAAGCACGACAACGGCTGGCGGTTACTACAGCTTTGAAGGCTTGGCCGAAGGTGACTATGCTGTGCGTATTCCATCAAGCAACTTTGGCGTAAGCAATCCGCTCGCTGACTACACCAGCAGTGCGACGGATGGCGGCGACCCTGACAATGATATCGACAACGATGACAATGGCGATGGCAGCGGCACGGCTACGAATATCGACAGCCAAGCAGTCACGCTGGCGGTTGACACCGAGCCAATGACAACGACGATTGCGGGCGATACCAACTACACAGTTGACTTTGGCTTCACGGCTCCGCTCTGTGCCGACGCCAATGACCTTGGTGGTACGGTATTCAGCGATCTCAATCACGATGGTATCAACGACACGGGCAGCGGCACGGACGCCACATTCTACAACAGCGATATCGTGGTCTATGCCTATGACAACGACAATGCTGTGGTTGCACAGACCACGCTGCGTCCCGATGGTTCTTACCTATTTGACGACATTTTTACCACGAATACTCATATCCGGCTTGAGTTCACGGGGCTACCCGATTATCTCGACGTTGGCTATAGCGGCACAGGCAACGGCACGGCCACGCAGAAGCATCAGGTGGGCATGTGTTCGGCTGATTTGGGTGTGCTGGACGCTGCTGACTATTGTCAGACCAACCCATCTCTCGCCACGACCTGTTTCCTTGACAACACAGGCGACGGCAAGGCGCTGGTGAGTTGGCCCTACAACCAGCGTGGTGTCACACCGGATCCAAGCGGCGAAGCCCTCTACTCGCAGATCGGCACAACGTGGGGGCTAGCCTATGACCGTACGCATGAGCGTATCTTTAGCGCCGCCTTCCTCAAACGGCATTCGCCACTGCCCGATGCAGACACCGACAATGAAGGAGATTTGGGCGCGATCTACGCCATTAGCGCGGATACCAACACCGCCAATGATGGCACACCGCTCTGGCTCAATTTGGATGGCGCAACCGACAGCGGTCCCAATGTGATCCAAGTGGGCAGCATTGGTGACAACGCAGCACGGGGGATTTCGGCCACGCCGGGCGTCCCGTCTACCGATGCCGACGCCTTTGACAAGGTGGGCAAAGTGGGGCTGGGTGACATCGATTTCTCTGGTGATGGATCGATTCTCTATGCCATCAACCTTTATCAAAAGACACTGCATGGCATTGAGATCAACAGCGCTGGCTCGGCGGGCACGATCCACACCTATACGCTGCCCGACCCATGTAATGCCAATCCCGGCGAGAATGGTGGTGATCCCTATGATGACACCGACATGCGGCCTTTTGCACTTGACTATCATCACGGTGATCTCTATGTTGGGCTGGTCTGTTCAGGCGAGTATTCGGGTGACCCGGCTGATTTGCGTGGCTATGTCTATCGCTTCGTCGATAGCACCAACACCTTTGACAGTACGCCCGTTCTCGACTTTGCCCTTACCTATCGACGTGAACATGCTGCCAACCACGGCGACTGTGATGTCGATTACCGTGAATGGCTTGCGTGGACAAGCACATGGCCGGCCTCATGTGCCATCAATGGACGTATCGTCTATCCACAACCGATGCTGACTGACATCGAGTTCACATCGGATGGCAATCTGACCATCGGCCTGCTGGATCGCACAGGCAACCAAGGGGGTGAGCTAAACGCCGACCTCACAGGTAACATGAACAATGGCGACAACACCGACGGCTTCCGTGTCAACGCCTCTGGCGATATTCTCCATGCCACGCCGGATTACGACGGCACATTTACCATCGAAACCACGTGGACCGATGACATCGCCTCCACCGAGTTCTATACGGGTGATGAATTTATCGAAGAAAATGGCGTCGTCAATCATCGGGAGATTGCGCTTGGTGCGCTCGCCTATTTGCCCAACTCAACGGAAATCGCATCCACAGGCTGGGATGCGGTCAACAAAGCAGAAGGCGGCACATTTAATACAGGCGGCATCTTCTTCTCGTATATTGAAGACGGTACACGGGATTTGATCGGCCAATCGTATAATGTGTTCACCAACACCAGCAACATTCCGGGCACATTTGGTAAGGCCGCAGGGCTGGGTGATCTGGAACTGCTCTGTGAGCGCGCACCCATCGAAATCGGCAATTACATCTGGCAAGATGACGATGGTGACGGCATTCAAGACCCCTGCGAGAATGGTCTGGCCGATATTGATGTCACGCTCTACAGCATCACAGGCACGGTTGTTGCGACGACCACGACCAACACAAGCGGTGAATACTACTTTGATGAAGCGGATGGCCTCGCGCCTCAAACCACCTACCGTGTGTGTGTGCCATTTGATGACACAGACCTGAATGGCGCAACCATCACGACGCAGGATTATGCGAGCAACGCCAATCATGCCACCAGCGGCATAAGCACTGATGTCCATGACAGCGATGGAGACAACGGTGTTATCTTAGCAGGCCATAGCTGTGTCCAAATCACAACAGGCAATGCGGGTGACAACGACTACACCATCGACTTTGGCTTTGAGCCAACCCCGCCATCGGTCGCGGTTGAGAAAATCCGCAATACACCGGACCCTGTACTTCCTGGCGCAATTGTCACCTTCACGATTCGCATCACCAACACAGGCACAACGACCATCACAACGCTGCCGTTGACCGACACCTACAGTTCAGCCTATCTGACCTTTATTGATATTCGCACCATACCAGATGCGGATACCACAGCCGATACAGGCCAAATTCTGTGGGGCGACCTCACACAGGCTGCACCCAACGGCTTTGGCATGGACTTGGGGCCGGGCAACCATTTTGATGTAATTGTTGAGTTTGTGGCCGCGTTGGATACCAGTGCGTTGCCCAATACATGGACAATCAATACCGCACAGGTCTACACTCACACCGTAACCGACACCGTGCGTATCTACAACCCCACCAATGTCGTGCTAACCAACCGAGATGTGTCGGTGGAAGAAGGGCAGGTTGTGTTGTCATGGTCCACTGTGGATGAAAACGACCTTGTTGGCTTCCATGTGTTGCGGTTGGATGAAGCAAGTGGCGAACCAGTGCGCTTGACCAGTGATGAGCAGATAATTCTGGCACAGGGTGCAGCCAATGGTGCGGATTACCGCTTTGAGGATGCTGCTGGCAATGTAGATGCCGAGCATCATTATGTGCTGGAGATGGTGATGGCTGACGGTACACGTCCGATTGTGGATATGGGAACAGTGAATCAGGGGCCGAGTGTGTGGACGGTCTATTTGCCTGTGTTGCGAAAATAGGACGCCCACCGAATAAATTCGGCGTCTGCTAGGCCATTCCACAGAATAAAATGCCCGTTTAGTAGGCACGCCCCGTGCCGGATCGACCCGCACGAGGGCGTGCTGACTGAACGAATTCTGGGTAATTATTTTTGTGGAATGGCCTTACCTACGAGTAAGAGGCCCATGAATGGGACGTCGTTATGTGGCACCGACCGTTCACGGCGGTGTGGATTAGGCGTTGGTCATGGTGTCGTCCACCCAGAAACCATGACCAACGCCAAAAACATAGAGGTTTGATGTAGGTTTTTTACAGCAAATCTGTGGTACAATCGTGATTATTGTCCAAGCAAATGAATGCGAATACTATCAGCACTTCAGCTTGTCAGCCGTCAGCGCGTCAGGCTGAAGTGCTGACAAGCTGAAGTGCTGACAAGCTAAACGCTCTTTCAAACAGGAATCACGATGTCACACATCTTTATCTCTCACGCAACAGCCGATGACGCGTTTGTCACGGCGTTGCGTCAACAACTGGAAGCACATAATCTGCAAACATGGGTCGATTCGCGCAACCTGCGTGGTGGCGATGCGCTTGATGCGGTCATCACCGAGGCCATCCAATCGGCGCGTGCTATGCTGGTCGTCATCAGCCCACAGACCATCAACTCCATTTGGGTGCGTACCGAGATCAGTTTGGGACTCAGCACGGAGGCGCAACTGAATGCACAGGTAAACCCCCTGTCGGTTGAGCTTGTCGAAGCCGAGTGCCCCCTTCGACAAGCTCAGGGGACTGAGCTGACGCCGAAGTCTCAGGGGGCTGAACAGTTACACGCACAGGGCAAGCAGAACGACAAGGCGAGCGACTACCGCGTCATCCCCATCCTGCTGCCCGGTGTGGAACCTGCCGCCTTGGGGTTGTGGTTTGAGCGTGAACCGTTGGCCGTACCGATTGAGACGCATGTCAGTGGCTTGACCGAGGCCATGCCCGCACTGCTGGCGGCGTTGGGTGAACGCGCACCCGAAGACCCTGAACCAGCGCAACTTGTGGAGCGGCCAACTGCCGACCGCCTGACGCTCGAAATCCATCAGCCGCAGATGATGACCACAGACGCGGGTGCGCAACGGGCGATTGGCTTGGCGCAACTCATCTACCAATCGCATGACGAGGCTATCCAGCCCATCAAGAGTAGCCTCATCCCCTTCACCGCGCCCATTGGCATCATCGAAATGGACGACCTCGACTGGTATCTGGAGGAATACTTCCGCTGGCCGATGGGCGTCGGCTCCATTGACGAGAGAAAGAACCGCATCGAGAACAGCCTCCCTGCTTGGGGCAAAGCCATCTTCGATGCCGTCTTTGGCACAGAAGCCGCTCGTAACGCCCTCAACGCCTGGCAGCGCGGGGATGCCGCTCAACTGCTCTTTTCGGTGGAGGTCGCAACCGTAGAACAGGCACCCTTGCCTGTTTTGGCGCATGAAGCCGCCAGTACCCTCCTCGCCCTCCCGTGGGAACTCCTCCACGATGGCAAAGGCTATCTCTTCCAAGGCAAACGTCCCCTCCGTGTCCGCCGCCAGATTCCAAACCAAGAGATCATCCAACGGCAGCCCGTTGACCCACCGATCCGCATCCTACTGGTCAGTCCACGCCCAGAACTACAGGCCGACGGCACAGGCTCAGTGAGCTACATCGACCACCGTGCCAGCGCATTGCCTTTGGTGACAGCGGTGGCGGCGTTGGACGAGATGGCGGCAGTGACGATGTTGGCCGAACCGACGCTCTCTGCCCTCAACCGCGAACTTGAACGGGCGCGGGATGCGGGGATTGCCTATGATGTCGTGCATTTTGACGGGCATGGCGTCTATGACAAGCGCGTCGGCTTGGGTGCGCTCTGTTTTGAGGATGAACGCGATGTTGACGTGATTGGCAAACGACGCGTCAAGTTGGTTCATGCCAACACACTGGCCGAGCGGATGCGCGACTACAATGTGCCGCTCATCTTTTTGGATGCCTGCCAGACTGCGCAGAGTGAGGACCAGCCCACGGCATCGGTGGCGGCACGGCTGCTGCAAGGGGGTACGACCTCGGTGGTTGCTATGAGCCATAGTGTCTTGGTCGAGACAGCCACACGCTTTGTGACCGCCTTTTACCGCAATACCAGTGAATGACATGCGATTAAGTTGTCAAAGGATGTGGGGAAGGCTTGATCGCAGGTAAAGGAGACTTGGGGGAAGGAGGGTCAAGGATGGTAGTGTGAGCCTCAAAATCATG
>JBCCFC010000920.1:0-5746 GCA_039029935.1 Chloroflexota bacterium | reverse complement strand
GTACAAGCCACGTCTACAAACACCAGACACGCCACACGGCATTGAAACAACACACGCTGTGGCCGTCCTTGGCTGCACCATCTATGTTGATTGACATTAGTGGTATTGATGACCTCAAAGGACTCAACAAAAGCAACGGTGTTATCCACATGGGATCATTGACCACTCATGCACAGGTCGAAGCATCGGATGATTTGCCCGCGGCCATGACAGAGGCAGCAGGCTGGATTGGCGACCCACAGGTGCGCAATCGGGGAACAGTCGGTGGCAGCATTGCCCACGCTGACCCAGCTTCGGACCTGCCAACCGTGTTGACTGCGCTGGGTGCAAGTGTCAACATTGCTGGTGCAGATGGCACACGCAGTGTCTCTGCCGACGATTTCTTTGTTGACCTGTTTGAGACGGCACTGGGTGAAGGCGAAGTCTTGACCAGCCTTGACGTTCCTGAAGATGGTAGCGCAGGATCTGCCTATGCCAAGCTCTTCAATCCAGCATCACGCTACGCCATCGTCGGTGTTGCGGCCAAAGTTGCTGTTGAAAATGGTGTTTGCACAAGCGCAAGCGTTGCCATCGGTGGCTTGACACCTGCGGCCACACGAGCGGCTTCGGTTGAAGCGGCGTTGACAGGCCAACCACTGAATGATGACACCATCGCTGCCGCCGCTGCTGCGGTTGCCAACGATCTGGGGGATGATGTCATGGGCGACATCCACGCCAGTGCAGACTATCGCCGTTCAATGGCTCCAGTCTTTGTCAGCCGTGCGGTGAGCAAAGCTGCGGAGCGTGCTGGCTAACACTTTGTTGCGAAAAATTTGAGGGATGCATTCGTAGGTCATCAGGGTAACTCTCTGGGGTAGCGTGACCGGTCTATAATGCCCTGCTTTTCACAATCAATTGAGTAAGCGGACAAGGATTATCCGGTTGATAACCGGACCTACGATTACCCCTCAAAATTTAGGTAACTTGGTTGTTATACAAAAGGGTAAAACTTTTTGTAATTTAAGTCCAGCTATTGAATGCATGTCAATAGCTGGACTTTTTTGTATAACAAGGCTGTATAACAAGGTGAGGAGAAGACCAATCAAATGAAAATACCCAAACGACCAGGGACGATTCGAGATCGGATCAAACGCTATGAGCGTGACCTGCGCAAAGAGAAAAAGCTGTTTGGCGCGTTTGACGATAGCAGTGGAACACGCTATTTACTGGTTCCATACTATGTGTTGCTTGGCGAGTGGCGTGGTGCTGTCAAGAGCAACAAATGGTTTGAAAAGAATTTCCCTAATGATGTCGGAGATCCGTTTCAGTTTATATGTGCTACGTTGGCCTATTATAAGACGGATGACCAAACGAATGCGGCTCGGTTATTGCAAAAAACAATGTTTAGCAATCTCTATCTGGTTCCCCGTCTACTCGGTCAAGAGCTAGAGCCATTGGATGTAGACCCCTATTCCAATACCGAAACGGCTGCCTATCTGGACTATGCACCACCGGAGTATTGGGATTTATGGGATGAGGAGGCGTTGGCGTGGATCGGTGAGACCTATGAATCTGAGTCCTTTGTGCAGATGCGAGAGCGGTATATTGAGCTTGAAAAGCAACTGAAAGATGAGCCAGTTGGACCAACACGAAGTGCGTTAGTGGAAGAAAAGTCTAAGTTAGTCTATGGCACAAGCGAATAGAAACGATCAGTCAGTTTATACGTAATGATATAAACTGACTGATTTTGCTGATTGTGGTATAATATGAGAACGTTTTTTCTAACCAGAGATGTATATGTCAAAATATCGCTAGGAGATGAGAAGAAAATGCCACAAAAATTACCAGCGAGTACAGCGAGCTTTCGCAAAATCCGTGAGGGGAATTGGCTCTATGTCGATAAAACAAAATATATTTATGAGATTGACAATCAACTATATTGGAGCCAACTTTGATGCCAAAAAGAGAATGGTGGATGATTGGGATGTGAAGCGTTTGTAGGTACAGGAGGATGATATGGGAAAAATGACAAAACTATCTTGGATGCTAATGGTGATGTGTTTCGCCTTGCTATTGGCGATTTGTATCCCCACAACGCCAGCACATGCAGCCCCACTATCAGATTCGGGATTCGACATGAACTGCGAAAAGGGACTCTGTATGGTAGAGATGCCCTGGGCGTTCCTAAACTTTTTTGGCACAGATGAAGGTGAAGAGGGCCTATCAGCAACGGCACGTGCGGGTGTTGGCATTGCACAGGGCGACGCGGTCGCACGGTTGACAACACCAGGTGTCAGCGCAGCCATGCCGACAAGTGTGCAGCCCAATGTCCCCTTAGAGAATGACTACCGCTATTTTGTCGTGCATCTTGATGGTGATGCACTCACGCCAGCGGATGGTCCAAAGGCAACGCTGGTGCTGAATACCGAGCAACCGCTGATTTATGTAGATGGCGATGTCTCTATGCGCACTGACGGCGTGATGGCACTCTTTACCGATTGGTTTGGGGGCGATAGCGCGGATGTCGTCGCTGTGAGTGAGATTGCAGAAGGTGGTTGGGGGACATTGTTTGACCCCAGCAAGGTGGACCCTATGGCGTTGGTTGTACGTGAGCGCGTTGGTGTGCGCGTGGTGGGGCTATTCACCGGAGACTGGGCCGATGCTGAATTCAGGTTGGGCGGTCGTTATGCGATGGAGCCAGGGATGTTGGGCAGCACATTGGGGCTGGAAGACAGTATGGTTGCTGTCGAGGCATTGGTGCTGGTTGACCCTAGTGGATTTGAACTGAGCGGCGGTGTGGCCTCAACACTCTTCTCTGAGGACTACTTTGATGGCGAAGTCCATTTGGCATTAGTCGTGCCCTTTGTCGATGATGAACCAAGCGATCTGCAAGATACCTATGTGGCGTGGAAGACCAAGTTGATTGCCCCGATTGCAGGGTTGAATGTGGATTCTGTCTCGACATACATACCTGAAATGCCAGCTATGCCAGCTATGCCAGCTATGCCAGCTATGCCAGCTATGCCCAATGTCGCGGAGATGTTTGAGATGCCAGAGATGAACATGGACTTTGATGTGGCATTGCCGAGCGTTGAGTTACCAGAGGTAGAATGGACCTTTTGGACAGCGGAGGATGCCAGAGAAACCTCTGGATAGACGATATAGAGATTGCTAACTCCGCGATGTAATGGGTATTTCATTTTGTGGAATGGCCTTAAACGAACCACCCAGCAAAGACGCTCTACGGTGTTGTCTTAACAGTAGAGCGTCTTTGCTGGGTGGTGTTTTTATTTACGCTTGGAACGTGTGTCTGGCACCCTGCGTTTCCTCTTTCAAGAGGCCAGACGCGATGATCTCGAACTCAGACATGGATGCTATGAATCCGCTGGCATAATTTTCATATCCATAGGAGGTTTGAGATTTATGGACAATCCAAGTTTGCCGGGGCCATTCACCCCTAGACTTGTGACCTATGCTGCACCGGGGTTGAACTACCTCAACACACAATTTCTTGGTCACTATTTTCGCTTTGACAACCCAACACCTGAGTTTGAAACCAGGCGCATCGATCTTTCCGAGATTGCCGATTTTGATTTTCGCTTTGACTGGCCGTTTGATAATGCCAACGTGCCCATCAACGGCCAGCTTTATATACCGAATGATCTGACTGGCAATGCTGGTCCCTATCCAGTAGCCGTCTTTGCGCATGGCAATCACACGCCATCGGAGGATTCAACACCGGGCTATCTGTATCTCTGCCAACTTCTTGCCACACACGGCATCATCGCCGCCACCATTGATGTCAACTTTCTCAACGGCGCCAATCGCGGCGAAAATGATGGACGTGCTATCGTTCATCTCGAACATCTTAAGCAGTTTGTGCTGTGGAATCAGCAACCGGAACATCCACTCTTTGGCAAAGTTGATACATCCCGTTTTCTGATTGCGGGTCACTCACGCGGTGGTGAAGCCGTTGCCCATGCCAGCCTCTTTAATCAGATGCAGTCGATTCAGTTTGATGCCTTTGCCCCTGCTGTTGCGGTTGATGGTTCAACAGGCTTAGGTCCCTATCAATTTCCCATCCAAGCGGTTGTTGCCTTTGCGCCCACGGATCAACAGTATATTCCTACGACAGGGCTGGCAACGGTACACGATAACTACTTACTCATGCATGGCAGTCGTGACAGCGATGTCTCCGTTTTTCAAGGTCATCTCGCCTATGACCGCAGCCATCGACTCGATCCCGACATCCCGCTCGAACAGCCAAACGGATTCAAATCATTGCTCTGGATTCATGGTGCCAACCACAACTTCTTCAATTCGGAATGGGGACAGGAGTCATCTGGCACAATCCCACGTTATGCTCAAGAGCAGATCGCCAAACTCTATATTGGTGCCATTGCACAGGCACAGTTGTTGGGGCGCATCGAGTTTTTGGGGCTGCTGACTGACCACCGTATGATTGCCGAGAATGACTGGTTGGGGCTGCCTGTGCAGATGGTGTCACAGTATCAGACGCCCCCGACGCTCTTTATTCAACATTTTGAGGAACCTGTCGCAGATTTACAGGTGATATCCGTCATTCAAGGCACAACCGAAGTTGTGGGTGTGACGGCACAAAAGCAATTGTTTGCGATGGCGCAAGGGGGAGGTGGCGGACTGCTCAGTTTTCGGCGGGCACGGCTTGACCCAACTCATCACCTACTACAGGATGGTCAAGGTGTGCGCATCGACTGGACACAGCCGGGTGGACGCTATACGGTTCAATTTGACTCTACGCGCATCAACATGGCAGCGTTCACCCATATCGCCTTACGCGTCGGCCAGTCGTTTGAACCAAACAATCCGCGCGGCGTGGCACAAGATTTCACCGTGTTTATCCATGACAATGCCAATAACACCAGCTTCCCCTTTTCCACACGACAGTCGTTGATTTACCCTGACGAGTTTCCACAGTTCAACCCATCCGCCACCAGTACCGACCCCGTCACCGTGCTGCAAACCACCACCATTCCCCTGCAAACGCTCCAAGCCAATGGGCTAAACATTGCTCAGTTGCAGCGCATCGACCTTGTATTTGACCGTACACCCACAGGAACCATTTATCTGGATGATATCCAGTTGACGAATTTAGGCTTTTTAGATGGAGGACAAAATGAATAAAGCGTATACAATGACAGTCACATCAGTTGAAGCCATTTCGATTCAACCAGAGCAGGCAGACATGAAAAAAATCACCTATCTGCGTGAGCATATGAAGCGCAACATGGATGATGCCTACACCATTGTCAAACTATTTCTGGATGAACCGTTGCCAATGGGGGCAGAGTCGCCACGGCTGTATGTGGGTGATGAAGAGATCATGAAATATGGTGGCTTTGCAGGTGGCATCTATTTTAAAGTGTATGATCCGCAATTTTTTGAGCAGCACGGTGGGGATGCCATCTACAGTTCAACCGACGGTTATACACTGGTGGACACAGGGCAGACATTGCCACCCGCTCCATCCAGTTCTGCCCCCGACAATGTGGCCGCAGCGGTTCTGACGAAGATTCTGCCAACCAAGCGTGAGATGCTGGGACAATAGTATTTGAGAGACATACCGACTGGTGATATACTGTTTTGACTATGAAGAAGCTGAGTTTTGCGGAAACTCAGCTTCTTCATTTTTAGGCGGAGAAACTTTGAAGAGGCCTGGGGGTTCTCTTTCGAGTAACTCTAGTGGGCACCGGGCGCTTGACTTCGCACGTGGCCTCCGCTCACTCTT
>JBCCFC010000919.1:0-5771 GCA_039029935.1 Chloroflexota bacterium | reverse complement strand
TGCGCACAAAGGTGGCCCATCTGCTCTATCATCTGACCCAAGCGGAGATGACAACAGGCAATCATCCACAGGCATATGCGGACATCGAACGGCTGTTGACCTTGGCTCCTTGGCACGAAGGGGCATATCAGCTCAAAATGCAGTTGCTCTATAAAGATGGACACCGCTGGGCGGCGTTGGAACAGTATGCGACCTTGCAAGCGGTGTTGCGTGAAGAGTTGGATGTGGAGCCGAGTGCCAAGACCGAGGCGTTGATTGCGCGCATTCGTGCGGATGAAGACTTGAGGGGTCTCGATGAATACCCTATACAAATTGACCATGATATTGACCATGATTTGGATAACACCGCCATCATCACACAGGGAATTCATAGACAGGGAATCCATACACAGGAGCGTGCGCAGACAGTCAATCAACCTACACAACGTTTGTCAACGCAGCAAGAAAGGGTGCAACAAACTCCACAACCGACACAGGACACTCACCCACAGGACACTCACCCACAGGACACTCACCCACAGGACAGCCCTGCACGGGCCTTCATCAATAGTCCAGCCCCACTGGTTCCATTGATTGGGCACCGAGAGACCCTGAATCTGATTGTGTCCTATCTTCAGGACCCCGCCCATCGGCTGATTACATTGATGGGCATGGGTGGTGTCGGCAAGAGCCACATTGCGCTCACCGTTGGACAGATGTTTGTGCCAGACGATTTAATGAGCGATTTCCCTGATGAGTTCCCTCATGGTGTTGGCTTTGTCCCCTTGGCTGGCGTAGAGGCGATTCCAGAGATAGAAGAGACACCCTCAGAGGGTTCCCAAGAGGGGCAGGCTGCTCAAGACACACAGCGATTTGTCAGTGCCATTGCGCGCACACTGCAATTATCCCAAGGCAATAGCAACGAGGTTTGGACACAAGTTGTTACCTATCTGCGTGAGCGCACTTTGCTCTTGATTCTTGATAATTTTGAGCATGTGCTGGGTGCGCGGTTGTTGCTCACGGAGTTGGCACAGCAAGCCCCCACCTGTACGTTCTTGGTGACCTCACGTGTACGCTTACAAATTATGGGTGAGACAGCGGTCCAAATCAATCCGCTACCCATCCCCACGCAGATGGATGTGGCGGATGTCCTGTTTGCGACACCGACCATGTACACCAGCACAACTGCGCCACTCGAGTTTACACAGACACACGCCTATGCTTCTATTCAGCTTTTTTTGATGTATGCACGACGCTATAACGCACACCTCACCATCCATGAAGGTGATTTTGGCGACATCATTCAACTCTGCCATCTTACGGGCGGGTTGCCGCTGGCACTGACCTTGGTTGCCACATGGACAGAACACTTTCCACTCGACCAAATTGTGCGCCAACTCCAAAAATATAATCGACTGCTGACCCAAGAGGCAACACACACACCTGCATCGTATCTGCCAGATATGCATGATGCGCAACAGTATCATTCGTTAGAGGCATTTTTTGATCAGGCGTGGCGAATGCTCTCCCCCAGGGACCAGCAACCGTTGATGTTGTTGTCCAATTTTGTGGCCTCTTTTGATCTGGATGCGGCGCAGTCCGTTGTTGGGGTGACGATGTTTGACCTCAAGCGGTTGACCGATACATCGCTCATTCATATCCAGACAGCGGGACGCTATGAATTTCATCCACTGACACGTGCCTTTTTACAGGAGAAGTGTCAGGGAAATTGGCAGGGTAAATGGCAGGGTAAATGGCAGACAGCGACAGCGAAGGATACGGAACAAGAAAAAGCATTCTGGGAAAAATACATCGCCTACTATTTAACCTTTCTCGCTGATCATGCACCGCGCCTTGATCGACGTGAGGCCAAAGAGGCATTGATGACACTACGTCGTGAGCAGGACCATATCCATCTGGCCTGGCAACAAGCCGTCGTCTATGGGCACGTTGCACTGCTGCAATCGAGTCTGGATGGGTTGGCGCAGTTTTACATCCGTTGTGGTCTTGCCACAGAAGTTTTTGCCTATTGCCGGCCATTGCATGACCTTTGTACTGCATCCCAAAATGCCTTGGCCGTAACGGAGGATAGCATCGCCATGCAATCGCTGCGTTTTCATGTGGCAGTTGTGGAATTGGAAACACGCATTTGGCTCAATCAATACGCCGACGCCCATGAACAGGCTGAGGCCATACAGTCGTGGGACACGCTCCATCTCGACTCGGTTTCTGCCAATCTCGCCATGCGCTATCACCTTGCATTTGCATTCCTCTTGCGCGCCACAGGCAATATCCAAGAGTCACGCACCTATCTTGTGCGCCAGCATCATCAGATAAATCAAACGCGTTCGTTACAGGGGAAATACCACTTCTTTTTAATGCGTCATGCGCTCCACGAGAATAATCACACGGAGGCCATCCAAGAGGCCGAACGTGCGCTGCACCACTATCGACAAGATGGGAATCTCTGGGAGATGGCACACGTACTGCGTCTATTTTCGCATTGTCATGAAAAATCCAAAAAGAAGACATTGATTGAGGAAGCTCTCTCTCTAAGTCAACAAATTGGTCGTCGCGATACCGAGGCATCGTGTATGACGGGGCTGGCCGTGACGACCAATGTCAACAAACATGAGCAGCGCATTGCCTATCAACAGCAAGCCATTGCCATAAGCAAGGATTTGGGTAATCCGATGGAAGGAACGACGTCGACACTTAGTCTCAGTAATGAATATACGCGGCTGGGGCAATATGCAAAAGCACGTGACATCCATCAGTCGGTTTTGGCAAAACAATTTATCAAGGAAAATATCTATCTTCATTATCTGACCTTGCATCATTTTAGTCTGTTAGAGACACTAGATGGCAATCCTCAAGCTGCACTGACTCTCATCCAAGAAGCACAAACCGTGGCCCCAGAGCGCATCACGAGTCTTCAAGCCTTCGCCAATATCTGTCAAGGGCATACATGGTTGGCCTATGGCGACTTACACAAAGCACAACAGCGATTTGACAAAGCGTATGACGCATCCAAGGAGGTCCAGGATGCCGCCAAAGAGTTTTA
This sequence comes from Chloroflexota bacterium, assembly GCA_039029935.1. Taxonomy (GTDB): domain Bacteria; phylum Chloroflexota; class Anaerolineae; order Caldilineales; family Caldilineaceae. The sequence continues at coordinate 2,728 of JBCCFC010000919.1, read as the reverse complement.
TGTGACGGCGTTGGCCGAGGTCGCCTATGCCCAAGGGCAGCTCGACGCTGCACTGCCCCATGTAGACTGGCTCCTGCCCCTACTCGCACGCACACCCGATGCCCATGAATTTCCCAGTTCCCTTGAATATGCGCTGGGCTACTTTCGCCCACATGGGGTGTGTTATCAAGTGTTGACAGCGATGGGTGATGGGCGAGCAAGCGATATTCTGCAAAGCAGTTATGGTGAGCTACGGTCATGGGCTGATGGGATTGAGGATAGGGTGTTGCGCCGTTCGTTTTTGGAGGATGTAGTGGTGAATCGGATGATTGTGGAGGCAGTGGAGAGTTGACAGTTGACAGTTCGCTGTTCAACACGGTCCATTTGTGCTATACTCATGCAAAGGACATCAGGCATTCTGTAAACCTGCACCTTGCAACCTGCACCTTGCAACCTGCAACCTGTTTAAGGAGAAGCATGATTAAATTTCCGTATGGACGACGAGATTTTGAACAACTCATTGACAATGGGTATCTATACATCGACCGGACACACCACATTCGGTTTGTCGAGGAGTGGGGAAACGAGTTGCTGTTTATGCGCCCGCGTCGCTTTGGCAAGAGCCTGTGGCTGTCGACGTTGATGCATTATTATGATATTGCGCAGGCAGATGCCTTTGAACGGCTGTTTGGACATTTGGTGATTGGGCAGGAGCCGACGCCGCTGCACAACAGCTATATGGTGATGCGCTGGGATTTTTCCACGATAGAGGTCAGCGGCACAATTGAAGATATTCAACGTTCGCTGCGCGACCATATGCATAGAAGAATGATGCAGTTCGATGAGAAATACCAACATTTACTCAAGAAAAATATTGAATTTTACCCAGACAATGCCTTCAGTTCATTTGATGCGTTGGTCTCGGCGGTGAAGATGTCTGGTCATCAACTCTATCTCTTTATCGACGAGTACGATAACTTTGCCAACGAAGTGCTGATGGTTCCCAAACAGAAATCCATGCAAGAGACCGAGGCGCAACGAAAGCGTTATATTGATTTGGTCAAGGGTGAGGGGCTGTTCAAGACGCTGTTTAAGAACTTGAAGGCAGCGGGGTCAGGTGATGGCTTGGACCGTGTGTTTATGACAGGGGTGTCGCCGATTGTGTTGAGCGATGTCACCAGTGGGGCCAACACCTTTCAGAATATCTCGTGGCGCAATGAGTTAAATGAGCTTTGTGGCTTTACACAGGCGGAGTTACAAACCTTGGCCGAGCAATTGTTAGATAGTCCGCAAGTCCGCCAGCGCATCACCGACAGAGAGGCCGAGTTGGGGCGTATGATGACGTTGATGGAGAACTATTACAACGGCTCGCTCTTTATTGAGGATTTTTATGGCCTTGATATGGCAAACCTACCCAAAGTCTATAACCCTACTTTGGCCTTTTATTTTCTCAAAGAGTTTCAAGCAAGGGGCTACTACCCAAAACAGTTATTGGATGAAAATTTAACACCTGATGATCACAAGCTATTCCACATTGCGGGTTATGAACATGGCGCACCCTTATTAGACGATGCCTTTGCACAGGATAAAACCATTACTGTGCGGACGCTACGCACCAAGTTTGGTGTCAAAGACCTGCTCAACCCCAATCTGCAAAGTGAACGCCTTGCCCTCCTCCTCTGCTATTTGGGGGCGTTGACCAGCGCAGGCGACACCAAACATGCTCAGTATCTTTTAAAGATTCCCAACTTGGTCATCCAAAAGCTCTACAGCGAGCGGGTATTAACGCAACGTGTCGAGAGTGACACCAGCAAGGTGGAAGCAGGCATGACGGCAGCAGATGAACTCTTCGCCACAGGCGACATCGAGCGACTCTGTCTCTTTGCGCAAGAGCATCTGCTGCGGCTTTATACAGGGCGTGAAGTCAAGGATTTCAACGAGGGTACACTCAAGACCATCTTTATGATGCTGCTCTATCACACTGATTTGTATCTGATGTATTCCGAAGCGCAGATGGAGCGCAGTTTTGGCGACCTGTTGATGTTGGTGCGTCCGGGGATGCGTCAATATGAATTGTACGACATCTTGCTTGAGTTCAAACAGCTTCCACTGAGCAAAGCCACGGAAAACCACACAACGGACAAAGGGAAAACCATTTACAAGGCATTGAAGGAAGAAGACGTGCGGACACGGCCGCGTGATGATTTGCTGGAGTTGAAAAACATCAAAGCCAAAGTGGATGAGGCAGAGACACAATTGCATAAATATCATCAGAAGTTGGTCAAGCAGCATGGGGATGACTTACGTTTACGCTGCTATGCAGTGGTCAGTGTTGGGTTTGACCGTATTCTGTGGAAAGAAGTGAAGAGTTGAGAGTTGACAGTTGAGAGTTGACAGTTGACAGTTGATAGTTAAGAGAAAATCCGTGTTCTTCCGTATCCGCGTTTTTTGTTTAACACGGATACGGAAGAATACGGATTTTTTCTTTCTTCATCAGTGGTTCCTTGGTATCTTTGGTAACTTGATATTTGACCACTGATACCAAGGAACCACTGATTTTTTTACAATATGTTTGCGGACAAGGATGTCCACACCACTTTACACCGCAGATACGGAGGAACCGCAGATAATTGTTGTCTTCATCTACGGTTCCCCCATATCTGCGGTAAGTGGTGAACCCCGAATGGGTCTTTATGTATGCAGTCAGGATCACGACCCAACGCATGCACTGCGTAGATCTACCGGCCGT
>JBCCFC010000918.1:0-5772 GCA_039029935.1 Chloroflexota bacterium | reverse complement strand
TTTGGACGCCACATGAACTTTTTCATTTTAAAGTCCCACCTCCGCCTTGGATACCCCCAGATCAAAAAAGACCTACAAATGAAACTTAATTCACTTTATTCAATACCCTCTCTCACCCCACTTTTAAGTGCAGTCCTACCGCTTCAAGTATCGGTCGCAATTTTTCCATCGGGTACTTTGCCTGCTGAAGAGGGGTAAATATTTCGATGAGTCGATTGATAGTTAACGGCTTATCGAAGATGTATTTTAGTGCAAGCAAACTCGATTGTAAAGCCTCCTCATCGACCAATTGCAGAATATCATCGTCCGATGTTTTACCAATATTAATGAGAATGTACTCAAAGTTGGGGATGAATTTGTGGTACATCGGGTCAATATGCTCAAAGGTATGCGCAAATTGCCGCTTGACATGCCAACCTTCTGTTCCATGATAAAACACAATAGGAATGATGACACGTGGTTTCAACCCATTTTTACGATCAAATTGCCACCGTTCGTTCATGTATCGTAGAAATTGCTCCATTATGGTTGATTCTGGGTGGCTCTTATGGTCAAACAGCAAGTAGATTTCGGCAGTTTTAGGCTGCTGATTTTCATCATCCGATTCGACTTGCAGTGATACCTGAAACAACATGTCGGTCATGTGCGGCTTCAGTTTCTCATCCATATAGGTATCTTTGAGATGGATTAGTGTTTTCAGTTGCATTGGTTTCACCATCTCTGATGGCAGAAACCCTTTGATGAGTTGACGTGCGTGTTCTAGAATTGAGAACACATTGCGAAAAAAGCTGTCATGTGGATTTTGTACGCGACTAGTTTCCTGAGTAGGTGGGTTCTTATCTTTTGGTTGCTTTCGTTTTTTACGCGCCATCGATGTATTACTCCTATGCCTAGACAAACAGATATTCGATATTAGTATAGCATACAATAAAGTAGCGTGTCAAAAGGGAGTGTGTCGCCATGCAAAAACACATCCCGATTTCATAAATATCGGATGTGTGGTAGAATCGCTCTGAGTAAAATTCCGCGTTCAATAAATTTCGTGTCCAACACCATGTATTTATCAAACAGCCTCAACCCTCCTTATAAACCAAGGTTAATCCATTGGGGTTGCCTGTTTACTCAATTGAAACAAGAAAGGATATGAAAAAAGATGAGACGACAACTATTGATGTTAACTTGTGTGAGCTGCTTGCTGGTTCTGACCGTAGGCTGTTCATTGACAATTGACCCAGAAAAGGCCGCAAACAGCCAATTTGCAAATCCTGTACCAAGCCAAGATGTGCAAGGGAAAGGTGGTGTGAGAGACGAGATGCCTACAGAGACAATTGCCTTAGCGGGAACAGCTTGGATTGCTGTAACATTGAACGGTGAGCCAACGGACGATGCACAACCGATTACCCTCCAGTTTGAGGCTGATCAAGTGTCTGGCAATGCCACCTGTAATCGTTTTTTTGGACCATACGTTGTTGACGACTCACAGATTACCATTGGCCCATTGGGGACAACACGCCGTGCGTGCCGCTCGCCCCAAGAACCAGCCTTTTTAGAAGCCATTGCGTCTGTGCAGTCATTTGAATTTGCGAACGATCAACTGTCACTACTCAACGGGGATGGCGATGTTGTTTTAGTTTTTGAAAAAGAATAGAAGTCCGACTTTTAGCAAAAGTCGGACTTCTCTGGATATTAGAAACAGAGAAGAAATTATGCAAACAATTGTAAAGTCGCCAACCAAAACAGTAGCAATTGGACCGGATGAGCCATTTGTCATCATCGGTGAACGCATCAATCCAACAGGCCGCAAACGACTGGCTGCGGAGATGCAAGCCGGAAACTTTATCCGTGTCGAGAAGGATGCACTGGCACAGGTCGCTGCGGGCGCACACATCTTGGATATCAATGCTGGCGTTCCCAGCGCCGAGCCAGAAAAAATTGAGCCTGAGTTGATGGTCAAGGCGGTCGAGGTTGTTCAGTCAGTAACAGATGTACCACTCTCCATTGACAGCAGCGTTGTCCCCGCATTGATGGCTGGACTCGAAGCAGCCAAGGGGCGACCATTGGTTAATAGCGTCACAGGGGAAGAAGAACGCTTAGAAGTCATCCTGCCCGTTGTTGCCGAATACAATGTGCCTGTCATCGGTATCTGCAACGACGAATCGGGCATCAGCTATGACCCCAAAGTGCGTTTGGCTGTTGCCAAAAAGATTGTAGAGCGCGCCGAAAGCTATGGCATCAAGCGTGAAGATGTCGTGTTGGACCCGTTGGCAATGCCCGTCGGTGCCGTCAACACAGCGGGTGTGGACCTCTTTATGATTGTGCGCATGATCCGTGAAGAGTTAGGTTGCAACACTGTCTGTGGAGCCAGCAACATCAGCTTTGGGATGCCCAATCGCCGTTTGCTGGATGCGACCTTTTTGCCAATGGCAATGACAGCAGGCATGACCTGTGCCATCACCAATCCTGTCCACAAAGAAGTACGCAATTCTATCTATGCCGCCGATGTGCTGATGGGACACGATGAGTCATCTATGCGCTATCTGACAGCGATGCGTGAATTGGAAGCACAGGAAAAAGCGGCCAAAGCGGGTGCTGATACAAGTGCGGTTCCTGATGATGGTGCAGACAGGGGGGCTGCTAGGGCTGCTCGGCGCGCTGCTCGCGGAAAAAGACAGGTTGAATAATTCATACTGAGTATAAAAAGGGGTACAGATGGACAATGTTGAAGCATTGTCCATCTGTACCCCTTTTTATTTTTTGAAAGAAATTGTGAACCTCATCTTCACAATTTGTCAGGTTCACGTCATGCAGATGTCAGAATCATGTCAAGCAAAATTTTTAAACCAAATGGATGAAACGTAACTTGACATTCGCCCCATCCCGATTTATAGTAATCGCACATCGTGAAATTTTGCACAATCACTTTTCATCGTGATGCGGTATAAATATATTGCCAATATTTTTAACAACTGCTTATGTGAAAATTTGCGCAAATGGAAATGGAACTGATATAATCGCCTGTGGTTATGTCTGAAATCATGATGGATCAAGTATCGAACCAGATAGATGTCAAGTTATTAATACAATATGTATTGCTAACATTAGTGCTTCCCTTTGCAGTTGCCATTACCATTGATTTGGTTTTTGGTTTTATGCCATTTTTCACAATTGGGGCGATTATTATCTTTATCCCATTATCAACAGTGGTTGTCATTCGCAAAAGCCTAATGGAATTAAATCGGGTGATTGACGCTGTTGCACCAATTGAGGAAGTAGAAACGCAAATTGACACTGGTTCAGAAAATACACCAAACTCAAATTAAAAATAGTCTATTAATAGGCTGTGTTCTATATTTATTAGTGTTATAAACCGTATGTAAACGGTTTTTATACGTATTGTTTATTTTGGCAGGAATAGCTCTGTAGCAAACGCCTTAGAGGTGTTGGTTTGGAAAAATGTGTTACAAGTTATACCCGCTAAAACTACAAAACCATAAGTCTACCTATAATAAGAGGTTTAAGACATGGATGTGAACCAAGATTTTTGGAAAAACATTTGGGCAAGTATTTTGGCCTTTATTAATGGCATTGTCGAACGTATTGATGCTTATATAAAAGCCAATCCTCGCCAATCAGTGATTCTCGCTGGTAGCTTTCTATTGATCATTATCGGATTTTTAATTCCGGTTGATCCACCACACGTTGCCTTATCTGGTGAACCGCTCTTCCAAGAGGGCGCACAATGGTTCACCAACTCTGTACTCGCTACAATTATCATTGATATCATCTTGATCGTGTTGGCTTTAATGACCACGCGCAATATGACACTTGTACCTAGTGGCTTGCAGAATGTGATGGAGGCACTCATTGAGTATCTGTACAACCTAGCTGAAAGTGTTACAGGCAAAGCTGCCAAGACATACTTTCCATGGGTTGCTACAGTCTTCCTGTTCATTCTAATCAGTAACTGGTCTGGTCTGGTTCCCGGTGTTGGTAGTATCGGTGTCTACCACGAAGGCGGACATGGCGCAGATACACATAGTGAAGAGTCGCATGATGCGGCAACCGATGAACACGGTGAAGATGATCATGGCACTGATGAAGATGCTGGTGATGGTCATGGTGAAGGTGACGATGATGCTGCACCACACGAGGAAGGCGAAGGAGATGATAGTCATGGCGTTGTCGAGTTCGAGAAGCTCGCGATGGCTGACGGTAATCTGATTCTTGCCAGTGCAGTTGAAGCACCTGCAGCAGCCGGCGAAGGTGGCAAAGTGCTGGTTCCATTGTGGCGTGCGCCAAGTGCTGACTTGAACATGACATTTGCTTTTGCATTGGTCATCATGTTCCTTGTCCAATACTACGGTGTTCAAGCATTGGGTGGCTCGTACTTCAAGAAATTCTTCACATTTAGTGGTGAAGGCTTCATGAAGTATATCAACGCATTTGTTGGTATTCTGGAGCTGATTAGTGAAATTTCTCGTATTCTAACGTTTGCCTTCCGTTTATTCGGCAATATCTTCGCTGGCGAAATCGTCCTGGCGACAATGGCATTCTTGGTGGCGTTCTTGATTCCACTGCCATTCTATTTGCTGGAAATTCTGGTTGGTGCGGTTCAGGCATTAGTCTTCATGATGCTTGCATTGGCGTTCTTCTCAATGGCAACAGTTAGCCATCATGATGAAGAACATCACTAAGATAGAATATTAGGAAATGTTAATTCTGGTTCTTGGTCTTAATGACCAAACACCAATAGTTACGCTTACATTATTTTAGCTAAACATAATTCTTACAGATTAAAATATTAAGAATTTTTATTTAAGGAGAACTGCAAAATGGATGTAGATGCCGCAAAGGAAATTGGATCGGCTCTCGCTATTGGTTTGGGTGCTATCGGCCCTGGCATAGGCATCGGTCTGATCGGCTCAAAGGCCATGGAAGCAATGGGTCGTAACCCAGAGGTTACAAACACAATTCAGACAAACATGATTCTCGGTATTGCTTTTGCCGAGTCGATTGCCATTTTCAGTCTGGTAATCGCACTGTTGGTCAAATTTGTCTAGTTGTACTGTAGTGCGAATCAAGTGGGCATGAGCATTCATGCCCCGACGATTTCGCATACAACTTCCATTGTATTATTCGGGGAGGCATACTCTTGAGTGCACTAGGTATTAGTGGCGGCCTGCTTCTTTCACAAATCGTCAACTTTATTTTGTTGGTGATTATTCTGCGAACGTTCCTATACGAGCCTATTTTGAATATGCTCGAACAGCGCAAAGAAAAAATTGCGCAGGGGTTGCGTGAGTCAGAGCGTGTGAGTGCGGCTGCTCAAGAAGCAGAGCAAGATAAAGCTGCTGTTCTGGAAGAAGCCCGTCGCGAAGCACAAGAAATTCGCGCACAGGCGACTCGTGATGCAGAGAAGATTGGACAAGAGGTCCGTTCTCGCGCAGAACAGGAAGCAACAGATATTCGCATGAAAGCGCAAAGCGATGCACAGGCACAGGCAGATGGCATTTTGGCGGATGCGAACAAACAGATCGCTGACTTAGCCATTTTGGCAACCGAGCAATTGCTTGGTCGTGAATTAGCCGACAAATCTGAACAAGCACGTTTTGTGACAGAATTTTTGGAAGCTCAAAAGAGCGGCTTAGGCTAAATATGAATAAATAATGACGAATACGCTTATTTATTCATATTCTCCTAGCAGAGATATAAGCTCAGACTAAGCATGATGGATGCTACGTTATCTAGCATGTAGATACCTTGGGATGCCAG
>JBCCFC010000917.1:0-5779 GCA_039029935.1 Chloroflexota bacterium | reverse complement strand
GATGATCCCATGGTGATGCACTGATGATGCTAGTGGATCATACAATCCTTCATTGACTGGACTACGTGTGAAAAATGATGGAAAAACAAAATTTATTTGTATTTAATGGGTGATGGAAATAGAAATTGAGTAAGCGGTGTAATTATAGATGCTGTTTGTCAGATTGTCAACAATCTACTATTTGTAATTTAAGTTTGCAATCGTAACATCGTCTTGTACTTGTGCATTTATGATACAATAATGTCCTGTGTACTGTCCGGCGTACAATGCCGCACAGACAAACCCGATTGACACCATTTGGGGCGTTGTCACCACAGGCAGCAATTGGAAGTTTCTGTCGTTACATCGAAACCACGCTGCTGTTGATTATGATGAGTATTTGATTGCAGATGTTGGTAAAATTCTTGGTATTTTCCAGCATATATTTGCAAACCTTGATTGAACTGGAGACGTGCCTTAGCTAACTCTTTCCTGCACATTACTCATATCACTTGCGATGACATCTGTCTGTGTCTGCCAGAGTTGCGCATACAAGCCACCCTGTGCCAATAGCTCTGCATGATTACCCTGCTCTACCAAATGCCCTTCATCTAGGACATAAATCATATCAGCATTGACGACGCCCATAAGATGATGGGTGATGGCGATGACGGTGCGTTCTCTGGCAAGGTCGCGGATGGTTGCGTTGACCGCTGCAGCCGTATCGGCATCCAGACTGCTGGTAGCCTCATCTAGCAATAAAATATGCGGGTTACAGAGGATAGCGCGAGCAATAGCGATACGTTGTTTCTGTCCCCCAGAGAGCTTACCACCATTCTCTCCAACGCTGCTCTGATAGCCTTCGGGCAAACTCATGATAAAGTCGTGCAACTCGGCTGCTTTGGCCGCTTCGATGACCTCTTCTTCAGTGGATTCAGGGCGCACAATACGAATATTGTTCATAATCGTCGTGTTGAATAGAAAGGTCTCTTGCATCACAACACCCATCTGGGCACGTAGCGAGGATTGCGTGACATCGCGTACATCCACCCCGTCGACGGTAAGATGCCCGTGTGCCACATCATAGAAACGCATCAGCAGATTGAAGACTGTACTTTTGCCAGCGCCGCTTGGCCCGACAAAGGCCACAAACTGGCCCGCTTCAATCGTCAGGGTAATATTCTCTAGCTGGTACGACTTGCCCGTGTAGCTAAAGGAAACATGGTCAAACTCGATGGCTTGCTGAAAGGTGGGCAGGTCGATGGCATCTTCGGAATCATGCAGTTCGACCGGCACTTGGAAGAGTTCGTCGACACGCCCAACGGTCGCCACGCCTTCAATCATCTGTGTGAGGCTGGCCATTGAAAAGTTGAATTCACGACGCAGTGACATAATCAACACCTGAAAGGCAACCAGCGTACTGACCGGAATCGTACCCGCAAGCACAAGCAGGACCCCTAGGCTAACCGCCGAGATATCCAGCAGATGTACCATCATCATCGAATAGTTACGGAAGAAGCCCATCTTGAATTTGGTGTCGCCATCGGTGTGCTCCAACTTCTTCAATTCGTGCCAGTAGGCGTCTTGGATAAATTGACGGATACCAAAGCTTTTGATGATGGGCTGGGCGCGGATGCCTTCCTGAACTGCACTCAGTGCGATTCCTTCGCGCTGGCGCAATGTGCGATTGGCTTTGCCAACATTGGGCGAATAACGACGCAATAGATAGGCGGTAAAGGGCATCATGACGAGTACATAGAGTGCTAGATGCCATTCCAACCAGAAGATCGCAATCAGGTTAGCGAGAATGGTAATCACTCGTGTCGATGCATTGAGAAAAGAGAGTCCCATACCACTCTGCACATTGGTCATATCGGAAGAGAAGCGCGAGAGAAGATCTCCCTGTTGGGCTTGTTTATAATAATCAAGCGGTAGGGACTGTGCATAGTCAAACATATCGTAACGCACATAGTTGGCAATGCGGCTACTCAAGCGTGCATTCAACTGCCCCCCTAGCAGGGTGAAGACAAAGGCAAGCGGCAACCCGATCATCAACTTAAGCAAAATCGGCAAGACAGCACTCATTGAGGCCACCGCAATCCCATCTAAAATGAGCTTCAGGCTGGCGGCATAGATGACGCGGTAAAGCCCAAAGCTGGTGCTAAAGGTGACCGCCAAAACGCCCCACCGCCAGTAGGGTCGCCAGTAATAGTAGAGATAGCGACCATAGAGACGCCATTCCTCTATGGCGATGTCCCTCTCTTTGGTCATGGCTTTCTTTTTTGCTTTTTTTGCCTGTAGATCAATCGTTCGATCCTGCCAAGGTGAGGCAAGCTGCGCCAAAGACGTGGTTGGTGCCCGGTGTGAGGCAGGTAACATGGTCTCTGGATTCATCAGTTCGGCGAAGCGAGTTTGGGCTTGTACAAGCTGGCTTTCGGATTGTTTATACAAAATCGTTGCGTTTTTTGTCAGCTTATCGCCAAGCAAGTTCTTCTTTTTCTCTTTCCGCAGATGCCATCCGTAAGTAACCAATGCCACTCCTGTAATCATAAGTCCTGAAAATAAAGTCATGATGCCCCCTTCGCCCCTGTCAAATAATCTGCCAAGATATTGGCCACCTGCTGCACCTGGGGTTTGCGCATCATTGAAGTATGTGTGCCTGGTACAAGACGACAATCAATCGGTTGTTTGACAAGCTCCCCCCAACCCATTGTCTCATCATCCCCCCATAGAGCCTGCTTGCTGGACTCATCTTTGGCCGTATAGAGTAAAACGGTTGGCACATCAATCGCATGGCTTGGGTGATAGACCATCTCCTTGTTGGCCTTGAACACGGCAAAATTTGCCAACATCGGGCCTTCTTCTAAGATGGGCAGACCCGCCTGACGCAGATGTTGGTTGAGGGTCTGCAATTGTGTCTCTTCATCTAGCTGGCGCAGGGTCTCTTCATCGATCTTGGGCAATGGCTTATCATGACGCTCGGCAGAAATACACACATTGTTCATCAACCAATCCACGCGCGCAATGGTTCGCCTTGGGCTGATGCTATTGCCCGAAACATCACCGCCCAAAACATCAATGCCTGAAACAACTTGTGTCGGCGCACCGCTATCAAACAGAATTAAACGCCGAGTCTCGCTTCCTTGCGCTTGCAATTGCCGCGCCATTTCAAAGGCGACTTGGCATCCAAATGAGTAGCCACCCAAAAGATAAGGGCCTTCTGGTTGCATGGTTCGCAGAGCAGAAAGATAATAGGCTGCCATCGCTTCTATTTCCGTGAACGGTGTAGATTTGCCATCAACGCCCACCGCCTGCAAGCCATAGAAGGGCTGCTTGGCCCCCAATGCTTGCGCTAGTGGATAGAGGCGATGTACATTGCCTCCTAAACCATGCACACAGAAAAAGGGTAGCCTGCTGCCTCTTGGCTGGAGTGCTACCAAGGGCGCCCATGCTTGTTGTACGTCTACTTGTTGCAGTTGTTCAGCAAACTGCCCTAACGTGGGAAACTGGAAGAGTGTTGCCACTGGCAAATCCATCGCAAACTGCCTCCGCACTTTGGCTATCATCTGCACCACCAGCAGCGAGTGACCGCCCATCTCAAAGAAATTGTCCTGTAAGCCAATCTGTTCCACGCCCAAGACATCCATCCATATGTCCGCTAACTTCTGTTCTGTCAAGGTACGCGGTACCACAAAGGTGGTGGTAGACAGATGCAATCTATCAGGTGCGGGTAGAGCCTTGCGGTCTAGTTTGCCATTTGGGGTTAGTGGCATGGCATCCAACAGAACAAACGCAGAAGGAATCATGTGGTCGGGCAGCTTTTCTTGAAGCACACGGCGTAAGTTAGCAGGTAGGTCCACCTCAACTTGAGACCTGTCACTTGTAACCACATAAGCCACCAACTGTTTATCACCAAGTGCATCTTCACGTACCAAGACCACGGCTTCGCGCACATCATCTTGTGACAGCAGGACACTCTCAATTTCGCCCAACTCAATACGGAAGCCGCGTATCTTGACTTGGAAGTCGGTACGTCCCAAGAATTCAATATTCCCATCTGGTAACCATCGGCACAAATCCCCTGTCTTGTATAATCGGCCAAATTCGGGATGATCAATGAAGCGTTCAGCGGTCAAGTCGGGGCGACCCTTGTAACCCCGTGCCAGTTGCATCCCCCCGATGTAAAGCTCTCCAATAATATGAACAGGAACAGGTTGTTCTCTTGCATCAAGGATATAAAAAGTAGTATTTGATGCTGGAGGTGCAATAGACATCATCGACATACCACTGGTCACTGGTTGTAGTCCAACACTTATCGTTGTTTCAGTTGGACCATAACTATTCACCAGTTTCCCTGCAAAAATAGTAAGAATTTGGTTGGCAAGTATAGCAGTTAGTGGTTCTCCCCCACTCATGAGAATTCGTAAATCTGGGAAATCAGCCTCGCCTTCAATCATATTCATTATCGAGTGCAGCAAAGTCGGTGTAAAATGAGATACAGAAACGTTATGACGTTTCATAAGTGATAAGAGTTGCTGTAAATCTCGTTGTTGCTCATCGGTTGCCATAACAATAGATGCACCATTTGCCAGAGGTAGCAACAACTCTCGACAAGCAACATCAAATGAAAGCGATGTTCGAGCTAAGACACAGTCTTCACTGGTTAACTGAAGTGTGTTTTGTGTCCATCGCAAAAGATTGAAGACGCCTTCATGCAGAATCATCACGCCTTTCGGTTGACCAGTTGAGCCAGAGGTGTAAATCATATACACTAGATCTTGGGTCGTTGTTTGCGTTTGCGGATTCTTAGTGGACTGCGTAGCCAGTTGTGCCTCCAACATATCCACAGCAATTACATGCGTTGTGTAAGGCTCTGTGTCGCGGACGGTCTCTTGTCCGAATGGAAGATAAGATTGTGTGAGCAGAATTGGTGCGGCACTGTCGGTGAGCATGTAGCGAATGCGCTCGAGTGGGTAGGTTGGGTCAATAGGAACATACGCTCCCCCCGCCTTGAGGATAGCCAACAGCGAGATGACCATCTCAACCGACCGCTCTATGGCCAATGCCACCAGCGTATCGGCTTGCACACCCAACTGGCGCAGGTGATGGGCGAGTTGGTTGGCACGGGTATTGAGCTCAACATAGGTAAGCTGCTGCTGCTCAAAGATAAGGGCAATCGCATCGGGTGTGCGTGTAACTTGCTGCTCAAAGAGGGCATGAATGGTCTGGGGTTCACCAAAATCGACCGCTGTATCATTCCATTCATACACAATCTGGCGATACTCAGCCGTAGTGAGAAGAGGCAGTTGGGCAATTGGTTGGGCTGGATTGTCAATAATGCCTTGCAACAAGACTTGAAAATGACCGACCAGACGTGAAATGGTGATAGACTCAAAGAGGTCGGCATTGTAGCTGAAGCCCCCATGTAACCCTTTTTCTGTCTCATTGATGTGAAGCGTGAGGTCAAACCTGGCCGCGCTATCACCATCTGAGGTACCCAAACGCACACGTTCCATTTGCAAATCGGGCAGGTCGATGCGGTTTCGGGGCGCATTCTGCAAGACAAACATAACTTGGAAAAGGGGCGTGTGACTCAAGCTACGTTCGGGTTGCAGTTCTTCGACCAGTTTCTCAAACGGGATGTCCTGATGACGGAAGGCATCCAATGTCATGGTTTGGACTTGCGCCAATAACGCCTCAAAGGAGATGTCACCGGAGAGGTCGCTACGTAGTACGAGGGTATTGACAAAGAAACCAATCAGCGACTCTAGCTCGACATGGGTGCGACCAGCAATCGGAG
>JBCCFC010000916.1:0-5779 GCA_039029935.1 Chloroflexota bacterium | reverse complement strand
TCTTCGTTCAGGACTGATCGACCAAAAAAGCCGGGGTCGTGGCCAGGCTCGTAGGCCATGAACTGTTTGTTGGTGACTTCGTGGACACCAAGATAGTAGGCGCGTGTCAGCGTCACCTGTTTCAGGATTTCGTACAATGATTTCTGTATAACCCTGCTTCACTTGTGTTTGTAATGCACGGCTAATTTGTAAAGATTCGCGAACAGTATCAGCCATTGAACTAAAGTGGCCTTCTTCTGTCATATCTTCGAGTGTGTTTAAGCTGCGCTCATCAAATGTGAATGCAACTCGTTTGCTTTTCTTTGTTGCCATGAGCCTCCCCTTTGCTTTATGAGATAATCCAAAATTTGGTATTTCAAATGTAGCTTGTAATGGTTTGTAATGGTTCTCTGTACAATGTTGTTTATGTTTTATTAAAATCCAAACTAAATTGTAATGTGAAGAGCATATCATGAGTATCAAATTTTGTCAACACTTAATATCAAAACAGGCATCACATGTGATGCCTGTTTGTGTGTATAGAGTTTCTGTATTGCCATTGATTGACGAATGATTTGTTAGGAATTGATTGACTAACGCAAACCAGCTTCTATCCCTAATAGATTAACCAACTGCACATCATGCTCTTCCGCCAACTTATGCGCCACCTCTGTAAACCCAGCACGAGCAAAACAAATCAAATACACCTGCCAAGGGTTCTGCTTGGTATCTCCCAAATCAACCAACACCTGCACACCTTTATTCATCACCAAATCACGAATGACATCTGCGCCAACACGCTTTACGCCCCACTTACATTCGCCCACCAGAATTTTGTGATGTCGCCAGCTAATTGCCATCGCATCTATCTGTACTTTGGCTGACCAATGCGAACCGATATCCTCTGGGATAAAGGGGAGCTTATTTTGCTTGGCCTGCGCAGCCATCCACTCACGACACAACTCTTCAAATGTGGTCATGCCAATAAAGGCACGAAGTTGCTCATGAATTGCCTCCCACACGGCATCATATAGCTCAAGTTCCAATGCCCGCTGATTGGGTGCAATAAAACGAAAGTAGAAACGCAAATAGGCGTCACGCAAATGCCAACGTCCACGCCGACTACCATCGCGTTTATCCTGTGGGGTTGTCACTGGTACACGACGTTCCACCAAATAAAGTGTACCCAAACGGTCCAGATAGCTGCTCACATTCTGTTTGGGCAAGCCTGCAACTTTGGCGATTTCTGTCAGGGTGTGGTTGCCTGCGCCAATGGCATTGAGGACGCTGAGATAGTTACGCGGCTCTCGCACTTGGTCTTGCAGCAAAAATAATGGGTCTACGCGGAAGACACCTGTTGATTTAAAAATAGTTCGATAAACATTCTGTTTCAGATTTTGATCATCACGAAACCGTTCAAGATAGGCTGGAATGCCACCGAGAATAGCATAGACGGCAACGCGTTCGGCGGTTGTATATGCTGGCAAAAACTGGCTGGTTGTCTGGAAAGGCAGTGCCTTTAGATGTAGATGCGCTGTGAAGCGACCATAAAGTGGTGCATTGTACTCCATCAACGTGGACATCATACCAATATGGCTTCCTGCCAATACAAATACAATCTGTGTCATGTTAAGCATATGATCCCATAGATTTTGCACCAATGAAGCAATTCCTGGCTCGGCCTCACTTAGATAGGGAAATTCATCAATGATGAGAATTAGGCGTTGCTGCTGCGCCAATAGTGTAGCCTGTTGAATCGCCATTTCCCACGTTGGATAGGTGAAGTGAGTATCAATCGATGTATTTGGGTGAAGCGACTGATAAACTGTCTGTGAAAATGAACGTAATTGCATCGCTGGCGACATGCGGTTGGCAACCCAATAAATATATGGGTGACCGCTCTGCTGTGCCCAATGGACCAATAGCCGTGTTTTACCTACTCGTCGTCGTCCATAAAGAATTAAGAATTGTGCATCTGGTTCAAAAATCAGCTCATTGAGGTCGGTTAGCTCTTTTGGTCGTCCAATAAATGGTTTTGTGTTTGTTTGTGATTGCATAATTTCCTATATCTCCTCGATAAATCATAGTGTTTAATGGCTCAAATTTTTATGATTTGTAATAAGCTACGTAGTAGACACAGCCTATCATAGAACATTTTTCTTGTCAATCATGATTTTAGGGGCATTTGGCAATAGAACATAATTATCCTTTCTGTCTTTTTCTCGATTTGCATCATTTCCAGATTCGCGGTACGCTTGGGTCAACAATGACCATACAGTTGTTAAGACAGATAGCCTTATCACACAATCTAACAAATACGGATTTCTTAATGGAACAAACAGCACAAGCAACAGCAGATGTTTCCTCTCATACAAATTCTGGACAGACCCATAATCGGATTCTTGAAATCAACAATCTGAAAACCTACTTCTTTTTGGAGCGGGGCATTGTCTATGCCGTTAATGGTGTAAACTTGTCTGTAGATCGCGGGAAGACGCTGGGCATTGTGGGGGAGAGTGGTTGTGGCAAGAGTGTAACTGCTCGTTCCATTATGCGCATTGTGCAGTCGCCACCAGGCCGCATTGTGGATGGCGAGATTTTGTTTCATAAGAAAGATGCAAATGGTCAGATCGAAACCATTGATGTCGCAAAGTTGGATGCGCGTGGATCAAAGATGCGCTCTCTTCGTGGCAAAGAAATCGCCATGATTTTCCAAGAGCCAATGACATCGCTTAACCCACTTGTGCAGATTGGCAATCAAATTGCCGAATCGGTGGTGTTGCATCAAAATGTGGGGCAGAGGGCGGCGTTAGATCGTGCATTGGAAATGTTGGAAAAGGTCCATATCAGCGACCCAAAACAACGTCTGGTTCAATATCCACATCAACTCAGCGGTGGGATGCGCCAACGGGTAATGATCGCGCTGGCTCTCTCCTGTAACCCCTCGATTCTTGTCGCCGATGAGCCAACCACTGCACTGGACGTAACGGTCCAAGCCCAGATTCTTGAATTGATGCGTGAACTCCAGGACGACTTTGGCTCCTCCATTGTGTTGATCACCCACAATCTTGGTGTGGTGTCCCAGACAGCAGATCACGTAGCGGTCATGTACCTGGGCAAAGTTGTCGAGTACGCACCCGTCCGTGAAATTTTCCACAACCCGCTTCACCCTTATACCGAAGGCTTACTGAACTCCATTCCCGTGCTTGGTAAAAAAGAGGAAAAGGAATTGGTCCCGATTGAAGGCATGGTTCCTAGCCCCACCGAAGAATTCCAAGGGTGCGCTTTTGCAAACCGCTGTCCACGTGTGATGGATATTTGCCGAGAACAAACTCCTGAATTGAAGATGATTGACAGTCAGCACGAAGTTGCCTGTTGGCTGCATGACTCGTAACACAGGCTTCCAGCCTGTCACGGGCAAGGATGCCCACGTTACTAAATGAGGTTTACCGTGTTTAATACACGTACCTATATATCTTTAGTTTAAAAACTACACATATTTTTATCTACCTGTTATGTATGCAGATAATAAATGTTGTCCGTATATATAGCAAAATTTTGAGGAGAATGAAACATATGTCTGCAAAATCGAAAGCACGATTGATGCTGATTTTCTCACTATTGATCATCGCTTCTATGGTTTTCAGCTCGTGTGGTGCGCCTGCCGCAGACGCTCCTGCTGAGGAACCTGCTGCGGAAGAATCATCTGATGATGGTGAAGCTGCTGATGATGGTGGTGAGGCTATGGCTGCTGACACCAGCCCAGGTGAGTATCCAGAGGGCGAAGAGATCTTTGGGGCGCGTCCTGTGGAGAAATTGCCACTGGACCAAATTTTGACCTATGCTGCACTGGATTCTTACAGCGAGCCAGAGTGGGTGACGGAATTGGTTGACGCAGGTGATCTGCCACCTGTTGAAGAACGTCTGCCAGCCGAACCACGTGTGATCTTGGAGTCTGGTATGTCCAACGGTTTGGGTGTCTATGGTGGTGTATGGCGTGACTTCTCTGCCTGCCCAACCGAAGGCTTCAACCGTGGTGCTGGACAGAGTGCTGGTTGGTTTGGTATCGAGGCTGCGATCTTTGCGTCACTGCTGAAATCTGGCCCAATCTATCGCCGCTCAGACGCGCTGGAACCACTGCCATACTTGGCGAAAAGCTGGGAATGGAGCGAGGACGGTATGGAACTGACCATGAGCCTAATCGAGGGTGCAAAGTGGTCTGATGGTACGCCATTCACAACAGAAGATGTTGAGTTCACATGGACGCACATGATCATCGATCCAAACATCCAATCACCAAAGGGCGCAAGCGCATGGGAATTTGATGGCGAGATGACACAGCTTGAGGTTATTGATGACTACAGCTTCAAGTTTGTCTATCCAGTAGCCTTCCCAGTGCAGTCACTCTTCCAGATGGATGAAGGCGACTTCCACATTTCACCAAAGCACATCTTGTGGCCGTTGCATCCAGCCAACGAAGAGAGCGAAGCTGGCTATGACTATGTTGACTTCGAGGCAGCCATGCCACCTGACCAAGTACCAGTTGTACTCGGTGAATTCGTTCCAGTTGAATACATCACTGATGAGTTGATGATTCTGCGCCGCAACCCATACTACTGGGGTGTTGATGAGTCTGGTCAGCAGTTGCCATACATGGACGAGGTTGTCTTTGAGAAGGGACCATCCGGTGTAGGTCGTACATTGAACACAATGGCTGGCTCTGGCGACCACTCAAACTTGGAAAATCCAAGCACGTTCATTGAAACACTCAAACGTGCCGAAGATGAAGACGCTCACTTCTATGTAGAATGGGGTCCAGAAACATTGGGCTTTGGTCTCAACTTCAACCTGTCTAACAACTTGGGTCTTCAGGATGATCGTGACGTAGCCGTTCGTGAACTGATGCGTGATGTACGCTTCCGCCAAGCGGTTAGTTTTGCACTGGATCGCGACGGTATCGCACAGTCAATTCTGCGTGGACCGTTCTTGCGTGGTTGGGCGGGTGGCCTCTATCCAGGGTCATCGTACTTCGACCGTGGCACAGTTGCTTACTATAACAACAACCCAGATGCGGCAATGGCACTCTTGGCTGACATTGGCTTGGAAGACACAGATGGTGATGGCATTTTGAACTTCACCGACGGCCCAGTTGCTGGCGAGAATGTTGTATTGGGCTTGAACACCAGTGAAGATGCTGAAGAAACGCAGACCATTGGTGATGCCGTTGTAACACTGTTGGCCGATGTTGGTATCAAGATCAACACTCGCCCATTGAACAGTGCTGCGGGTCGTGAAGCCAACGAAAGCGGTCAATGGGATATGGCTGTCTTCCGTGGTGGACAAGCGGGTGCGGTTCCATTCACACGCTGTACAGACTTGGCGGCTGTGACCAAAGAATTTGGCATTCACCGTGAGGGTGCGGAACCACGTGAACTCATGGCCTTTGAAGAAGAGTTGATCGACATCGTGAATGCATTCTGTGTTGAGCCTGACACCGATGCACGTATCGCATTGATGGCTGAATACAACCAAATTTACACCGAAAATGCCTATTCATTGGGTGTGATCATCGGTCGTTATGGTCTGGCTGCAGCCAAACGCTTTAACAACATTCCTGCGGGTATGCCTGTCTTCATGTACAACTGGACATGGGAAAATGTGATGCCAGAGCAGGTCTGGATTGCACCGGATGCGCAAATTGAGCAACTGCGTCCAGGTGTGATTCCAACGTACACTGAATAGTCATCGGTATTCAGTAGGTCGGTAGTCGGTGGGTCGGTATTCAGTATCCAGTATTCGG
>JBCCFC010000915.1:0-5782 GCA_039029935.1 Chloroflexota bacterium | reverse complement strand
CTTTTCCCACTATTTTCATAGGCTTTCACTGCCTCTTGTTTTTTGATGCGTTCGTCATAATTTTTCATTTCACCAGCTTATCTTCTTTCTCGCTTTTTTTCAACTCCTCCCCCTCTTGGACGAATCCATGACCAACGCCCAATATAGGTTTGTTTGGTTTCGTCCATGATGACGTTGAGGAGGGATGTTTTGCCAACGTGGGTTGGCCGATGATGGCGGTTTCTTCGCCGCGTTCGAGTCTGCCTAGTACGCGACGGAGGAGGCGGATGTGGTTGTGGAATCGGGGTGGTTGAATTGAACGACCGTAGATGAATGGGTTTGTAGACATAGAATACTCCCTATTTGAGTGTCATGACTTTACTTTTCTAATGCTGAAACATCCCAAAGGCGCACGGTGCGGTCATAACCAGCAGAGGCAAGGGTGCGGCCGTTGGGCGACCAACTCACGCTCCAGACACTATCTGTATGACCCTTAAGGGTTTGCAGCGATTGACCAGTCTCTGCATCCCAAATGAGCACGGTGCGGTCATAACTGGCAGAAGCAAGGGTACGGCTGTCAGGCGACCAACTCACACTCCTGACTAAAGCGATATGTCCCTCAAGAATTTGTAGCGATTGACCAGTCTCTGCATCCCAAAGGCGCACGGTGTGGTCATAACTAGCAGAGGCAAGGATGCGGCCATCGGGTGACCAACTCACGCTCCAGACACTATCTGTATGACCCTTAAGAGTTTGTAGCGATAGACCAGTCTCTGCATCCCACAAGCGTATGGTATTATCATCACTGGCGGAGGCAAGAGTGCGACTGTCGGGTGACCAATTCACGCTTCTGACATTCCAAGTATGCCCCTTAAGAGTTTGTAGCGATTGACCAGTCTCTGCATCCCAAAGGCGCACGGTGCGGTCTGAACTAGCAGAGGCAAGGACACTGCCATCGGGTGACCAACTTACACTCCAGACACTATCTGTATGTCCCTCAAGGGTTTGCATCAATTGACCAGTCTCTATATCCCAAAGGCGCACGGTGCGGTCATAACTGGCAGAGGCAAGGGTGAGGCCATCGGGCGACCAACTTACACCCCAGACACTCGAAGTATGCTCCTCAAGAGTTTGCATCAATTGACCAGTCTCTGTATCCCAAAGACGCACGGTGCGGTCATAACTGGCAGAGGCAAGGGTGCGGCCATTGGGCGACCAACTCAGCCCCCTGACACTCCAAGTATGTCCCTCAAGGGTTAGTCGTAATGACATTGGCAGGAGGCTTGATGTCAGTGCAGGCGTTGAGGTCGATGTTGGTACAGGTGTTGAGGTCAATGTTGGTACAGGTGTTGAGGTCGATGTTGGTACAGGGGTTGAGGTCAATGTTGGTACAGGGGTTGAGGTCGATGTCGGTACAGGTGTATATGTTGGTACAGGTGTATATGTTGGTAAAGGTGTATATGTTGGTAGAAGTGTATATGTTGGTAAAGGTGTATATGTTAATGTTGGTTGAGGTGTTGATGTTGGTACAGGTGTAAAGGTCGGAGTTGGGGTTGATAATGAAGTTAGTATAAATGAGCGGGCATATGGATTTACTCCCATCGCTATTAGAATGATTACCAAAAGGAGTATAACTATACCTAAAATAATACCTATCATATTCCACATCTCTTGTAGAGCTTTAAGTAAAGGCATAAATTTTTTTTCTATTTTTTTTACACTTTCTAATTGTGTATATGGTACAAAAGAAAACCTCTTATTATTACCCCTATTCCCAGAAGATTCTGAAAGTGCTATTAGTAAGTATTGAGCACTGTCCTTATAATCAGGACGACGACCAATAACTTTACCAAGTAACTCTGGAGCGGCATCCATTCGATTTTCTTGGATGAAGCCAAGTGCTTGATTATACCATTGTGCTAATTCCGCTTCTTCTATTACGATTTCTAGTCTATTCTGCCAGTCCTGCTCATCTGGGAACTCAGCGAGCAAGGTGCGGTATATATTACTGGCGTCAACCCATCTTTCATTCTGCTCATGTAACTGGGCCATGTTTATGAGATGGTTAAATTGTGATCTTTTCTGTTGAATTCGTAGTCGTTCGACCATCTCTTGCGCAACGGGTTGAGAGGGTTCGATTGCTAAGATATGTTCATAGATGACGAGTTGTTTATCTACAACCGATTCTGCTGCCGCTTGTGCTATTAATGCTGCTATAAAATCTTGGCGTGCCATCAGTGGATCAAAAGTGTATACAGGCTCGATTATTTCTACTGCTTCTGCCAATTCCCCCTGACCTAATTTTACGCGCCCTAATAACAATCGAGATTGCATATGATTTGGGTTAACCACTAATGCACGATTTAATAGCTGCTCTGCGTCCTCCAAATCCCCTAATGCATAAATACCTTCTGCACTTTGATATAGACTCATCGCCAGTGGTTCAATTGAGTCTAGCTCTGCTTTAACACGGCGGAGTGGTTTATTCTGACGTACCCATTGTTTCAACAACAAAATAGCAAAACGATAATGAACAACCTCACTGTCTTCTGTTGAAACTTTACGCAACAAATCCCATTTTTCAAGCGTTTCCGGTGCAAGCTCCAGTTCACGCAAAATCAGGCGAATGCCACTGCGGTTCAGCACCTCCATGAGTTTGTGTTGGCTGATGATGTCGGCTTTCTCTTGCGCCATCGCGGCCATGACAATGCGTTCCGCTGGTGGTAGCCCATCCCAAATCCACTCAAAGGCATTGCGCCCTTGTTCAATGGCATCGTCAACCACGTCATCCACATCACCCGGTGCAATTGTCGGTGGCTCAGTGGGCATCTCATCATAAGCCGCTTCCCAAATCTCGCTACAGAGCAACTGTGTAAAATAGGGATGTCCTTCGGTCCAGCCCCACACATGCTGGATGGCGTCCTCTGTCCAGACAAGGCTGTCGTTTTTCTCGGAAAGGCGGATAATATCAACCGTCTCATCTTGATTAACCAGCGAAATTCGCCGACTAAGCGTACCCTTAAAAGTCGCCAGCGTATCGGTCGATAGCTCCTCTGGCCGACGTCCCAACACAAACACAAACTTGACATCCAAGGCCTGTGCCATCCATGCGCGCAAATAGGGGAAGAAGGCGGACCCCGCCTGTCCTTCCTGTGGTAAATCCAACACATCAAATTCATCAAAGAGTAACACCAATTTGCGTGGGGCGGCATATTCGGCGGCGTCGGGCAAAAACTGTTTGCGGAAAAACTCGCCATCGGTGTCAAACTGTGTGCGGTCGGGCAAGGTCATGTTGATGACAGCAGCGATGCTCTGCGCCAACTGAAAGAGGACATCGCCCAGCGGCATGGCGGCCTTGTCCTGCAAATCAAAGTACACAGCCGCATACGCATCCCCCGCCAAATCCTTCTCCAGTCGCAACAGAATCGAGGTCTTGCCAATGCGTCGTTGCCCATGCAGCACAATGGCATTGGTGTTGGGGTTACGCAGGACGCGCAGGGTCTCACGCATGACATCCGCACGGCCAATAAAACGGTCTTGGTCGTTGATTGGATTGCCAGCGATATACGGATTTTGAGGACGGTTCATGGTTGGTGTGGTTGCTCCTTGATGGTTTTGTAGATTACGCTATTGCAAAATCTGTAAATTGACGTGTGCTGGGATGGTGAAAGGCCAAAACAATATCTTCTTTGGGCACACCCGCTGCCACTAAATCATTGCCAATACCCATTTCTGTCCAATCGACTTCAATCCAAAATTTATTGTTGAAAATCCGGACATACACGCTTGTTTCCCATACCTTTCTGATTTCATCCCATCCCAAGACTTGAATCAAATAGTGATCGTTTTTGTCATCAATAATGGCAAACGTGTCTATGTCGGCCTGAGACTTTCGGTTGAGCAATGCCATGTAATCGTCAAATATATGCTTAATAATTTTTCTGTATTTGGTTATCTTTGAATCCATTCTGTCACCTTCCTTTTATCCAAATCAACGACGATGATAGAAACTCGATTTTCATCCAGTAATGTTTGCAGCACCACATTTTTAGAAAGCGTTTCGTGCGTTATTGTGCTGATCGCTAGATATAGTTTATGTGGCATCTCCAAAAAACGTAGAAAGGTTCGATACAGAAGATATTGCCCCAATGCATCTTCAACGTCTGCAAGCAGGGAAGGGCTAAGAAAGCTTTTGATTTCTTTTCACTCCCTTTCTCTGCAGTCAGCACCCGTTCGGCCTCCAAATCAACATAGGCAATTGTTTTTTCGTGTTGTAAGATGAGCGGATCATCAAGGATTGTCCAGTCATCGTTATCTAGCGCATCCATAATATGCTGATGAATTTTATCCCGTGCCGGCATACGCATCATCCTTTAAGGTCATTCCACAAAATAAAATACCCATTGCAGCGCGGAGTTAGCAATCTCTATTGCGGGTCGTACACGAGAATACCGGCAGTAGAGACTGCCTACTCCGCGGCAATTATTTTTGTGGAATGGCCTAATTTGAGTACTGCTTGTGCATTTTGCATATATACGGTGTTCTGATCTGTTATACCGTTAATCCGGCCACTATTCTATGACTCTGCTGAAAAAAGTCTGACTTCTGTAGAATTTGCTTATTTCTACCGCTGGTGAGAAGTCGGACTTTTGAGCCAGTTTGACCCTTTTCCAGCGGAGTCATTCTATAGATATCATAAGTGTAATGTGAACTGATGTTATTTTCAAAATTGTGAGTACATTGGCTGATTGCGAGGGAGCGTGTACTCAGCACTGTCAGGCAAAAACTGTTTGCGGAAAAACTCGCCATCGGTGTCAAACTGCGTGCGGTCGGGCAAGGTCATGTGGATAACAGCGGCGATGCTCTGCGCGAACTGAAAGAGGACATCACCCAGCGGCATGGTAGCCTTGTCCTGCAAGTCAAAGTAGGTGGGTGCATAGTCTTCTCCGGCTAAATCCTTGTCCAGCCGCAGTAGAATCGAGGTTTTGCCAATGCGTCGCTGCCCATGCAGCACAATGGCGTTGGTGTTCGGGTTACGCAGGACGCGTAAGGTCTCTCGCATGACATCCGCACGACCAATAAACCGGTCTTGGTCGTTGATTGGATTGCCAGCGATATACGGATTTTGAGGACGTGTCATGGTTGGTTTGGTTGCTCCTTGCTGATGGTTGCGATTGGGTTTGTTTCCGTTGTGGATAGATATCAGCTCGCAAAATCCCGCTCGATTAACAATACCCCAATCGCTTTTTGCTCTGCTCTAATTTCAATCGTAATCCGGTGATTAGCAACTGTCATGTAATAACGATTTTGCCTTTCTGGTATAGGCTCGTACTCTGTGGATGGGTTCTCTTCAAATTGCAGTGCAACAATCGCCCTGTGAAGCATTTGCCCTACCTCTGTACCTCTCATGGAATACAGGTAAGCGGTTACGTTTCTATCATAAAATAGGGATCAGTATCTACGGTTCATGTCAGAGTTACCCTTATTATCCTTCCATCATTTTTTCAATCTCGTCAATTGTATGATAGTCACCGGACCAAACACGTTTGGCAGCCGCATCAGCCAGCAACATACTCTCCAAATAGGCTAATCGTTCAGCCGTTGCATTCCACATTTCAGGTGAGACAATTACAGCCTTTGGCTGTGTACGGCTGAGGACAACAATGGGGCCTTTTGCCGCTTTTTCAAAAGCAGCATTTGTATTTTGCTTAATTTCGCTTGCGGGCATCGTCTCATATAACTTATACATAAAACACCTCAGTTTTTGAAAACAGACTTTCTACAATAAGATAAGCTAGATTAT
>JBCCFC010000914.1:0-5792 GCA_039029935.1 Chloroflexota bacterium | reverse complement strand
TTTGGGATTAATAAGCCCGACTTTATGAATGTAGTGAAGGCAATTTGTCAACAGCGTGGTTGCCGAACAGTATCATGCCACACTTAGTTCCCAGACTGTATCACGCAAATCATGCAAATTTACCGCCGTATCTTTATACGCTGGGGGCGTGGTTTGTGATCCTTGTTGCATTGCTGGGGGCAACTGCCGTGCTGCTTTTTTTGCTGGCGCAAATTCGCACGTATTGGGGGCAGCTATTTCCTGATCAAACTGGTGAGGGAAACCGTCCAGCAGGTCGCCCCAACTTTTTTCAGCGGTGGTTTTCTGGATACACCAGTGATTATTTGCAGCACCTAACCTATCGTCATCGCAACTTTGATGTGAAGGGGCTGAGTACGCAGAATATCTACACGCTGGGGTTGGAGCAGGTCTTTGTGGAGCTGGCAATTGCGCCGCGCACACTGGACATGCAAAGTGCTGACCCTATTCGCCTGCCTACCGCGCTGCGCGGGAGTTACCCCGTTTGGTATTTTTTGCAAAGTGAAGCACTGGAAAATCAGAACCTGGCAATCATTGGTCCACCCGGGAGCGGTAAAACGACCTTGCTTAAGCATATGGCCTTAACATTGGCATCAGGTCGGCGGGCTATCCGCGAGGCCAACGCACCCGACAAACTGCCCATCCTGCTCTTTTTACGCGACCATGCCGACAGCATTGTTGCCAGTCATCAATCTCTGGAAGAGTTTAGCATTGAAGACAATCCCGCAACGTTGACGCAATATACACTGGTTCATGCGGTCCACGAGCATCTGCTCCGTACTCAAGGCCCGCGCCCCCCCATCAGCCTATCTACGAATTTACCGAACAGTGGGCGTTTGGGGCAGGGGCTAAACAATATTGATTTGGAAACTGATTTTTTTGCCCAACGATTAAATCGTGGCGAGTGTCTGATTCTGCTGGACGGCTTGGATGAAGTGGCACACGAGGAGACACGACAGGCCGTGGTGGCATGGGTAGAGAATCAGGTGATAGCCTATCCACAAAATCGTTTTGTGGTCACATCACGACCGCACGGCTATCGTAGCAACCCCATTGCAGGCTTTATGTTGCTGGAGGTCCAGTCCTTCACCAACACACAAATCAACAGATTTGTCCATAACTGGTATCATGCCAATGAGGTGATGAGTTCGCAGAAGGATGACCCCGGCGTCGCCATGATTGCGCGAGAGGATGCTGAGGACCTGCTACGGCGTCTGCGCAGCGCACCGACATTGACAGCTCTGGCCGTCAACCCACTATTGTTGACCATGATCGCCACCATCCACCGCTATCGAAGTTCGCTGCCAGGGCGTCGCGTGGAGTTGTATGCCGAAGTCAGTGAGGTCTTTTTGGGCAAACGACAGGCTGCGCGTGGGTTGGAGGATAGACTGACCCCGATGCAGAAACAGCGCGTGTTGCAACCGCTAGCCTTTCATCTCATGCTCAATCAGATGAATGCTATTGGTGTTGAAGAGGCAACAGCGGTAATTGCCGATACCTTGCAATTGGTTGCTGGTGTGACAGGGGCTGGTGTGACAGGAACTGGGGTACAGCGCGCCTTTCTCGACTACATTGAGGACCGCAGCGGGCTGTTGATTGAACGTGAGCAAGGTGAATACAGCTTTGTCCACCATGCCTTTCAAGAATATCTGGCGGCGCGCCACATTGCCGAAACCGGACATGTCGAGGTATTGACCACCCGCATTCACGATTCGTGGTGGTATGAAACCTGTCGGCTTTACAGCGCACAAGCGGATGCCACTCCTATCATCGCCGCCTGTTTAGCCGAAGACCCGCCCCCCATTGCCGCGCTGACCTTGGCGATTGAATGCAACGAAGAGGCGCGTGAGGTTGATGTAGAATTGCGCAAACATCTGCAAGCTGTGTTGGATGAAGGAGTAGAAGACCCTGACCCCAACCGTCGTCGTCTCGTAGGCGAAACCTTGCTGGCACTGCGTCTACGGCGGCTGGTGCGTGTTGAGGATCATACCCACATTGACCCGACCTATATCACCCATGCTGAATATCAACTGTTTCTGGACGAAATGCGTGGTCAAGGCTCCTATCATCAGCCTGACCACTGGCTGCAACATACCTTCCCTACGGGCAAAGGTCACACACCGATTGTAGGAATGCGTCCCTCGGATGCCGTCGCTTTTTGTGCATGGCTCACCGAGCGCGAGCCAGACCGACAGTGGCGGTATCGACTCCCCGAAGCAGGTGAATTGGCGCGCTATGGTCTGCGGATTTCGGGCTGGGATTCAGATGCGTTGGGTTGCTGGGTAAGCGTGAAGCTTGAGCAGGCGCAATCACAGGATGACGGCCAACGTAAACAACCGGACATGCGCTTTGAGGGCGAAGAGATTTCAGTCTACATGACTGAATCTATCTTGCAGGAAAGCCGCCGCGCCGACCTGAGCTTTGGCTATCCCCTGCCCGTTGACCTCGAACGCGCCCGTGACCTCGCCCGCGCCCTTAACCTTGATCTGGATTTGGCCGTCAACCGTGCGCTTGCCCTCACCTTTAGCTTTGACAGAGCCCTCGAACGCGCGCTCAACCTCGACCATGCCATCGCCCTTGCCCTCGACTTGGCCCTCGACCGCACCCTTGACCTCGACCTTATCCTCGACCTAGATTTATCGCGCTCCCTCAACATTAACCTCATCCGTGCGCTCACCCTCAACCAAGAGAACCAACATGAAATGGAGATTCTGAAGCTGCTGCGCTGGTATTTGCGCTACATGACCCTTGTGATTGCTGGACTCTTCCAAGAAGCCCTCCAGCGTACCCAATCCTCACGCTCGCGCTGGACCTCGGCTGGATATGGCGAGGAGCAGCTCCAGACAGCGGTGGATGATTATCTGCGGCTCTACACCATGTTGGTGATGCTGGAGGAGCGTATTGAGGGGAAACTGCCCGCATTTGAGGGCATTCGGATTGTGAAGGATCGAGTTCAGGGGTGGCAGCGTGAATGGTTGGGAACGTCGTGATATATCATTATTAGCAAACCTATTCCGCGATATCAAGCACAGTGGTAAGAAATTCAATAATGCGTTGGGCCACTGGCTCGGTTGTGTCTGGTGATCGAATCGCCCCCGCAAGAATATGCCCACCCGGATCGTCTGTTTCAATGGCAATTAATTCTTTTGGTGTGGAACCAAACTCTTCAAAGGCACGCTTCATCTGTGGTAAACTGATGACCGTGTCTGCCTCTGAGTAGAGAGCCAATAGCGGTTGCTCTATCAAGCTGAGGTCCGATTGGCGGGCAAGTTGGACCGTGCCCATCATGGGCAGAAGGGCCTCAGTGGGATAGCGTGTAGTCCAATACATGGCATGTTCCTTGCTGACTGGCTCGGTTTCACGATAGGGGCCTAGAATCAAGCGTGTAAGCTGCATCCCCCAGGGCCACAGCAAAATTTCGGTCGACATATTCGCTGGGCCAAAGTTGGGTGCGAGAAAGACCATCGCACTGACATCTTCATCAAGATGTCCATTGGCCGCCATCCATGTGATTAAGGGCGCACCCGTTGAGGTCGCAATCACCACAACTTCATCACCGATTTCTTCGGCAATGGCAACCGCTTCGACCGCATCATTGATCCACCCATTGACCGTCGCTTCTGCCATTGCATCATCGCTACGACCATGACCACGCAGACGTGTATAGACCAGGTTCGCACCCAACGACTCGGCCACCAAATCAGCAACAGGTGCGGTTTCCTGGCGTGTGGCAGTAAACCCATGAATATAGACAAGTGCCAATGGTTGATCATTGCGCCACTCTGGGTCTGCCCAAACAATTGTTTTTTCGGCTCCCGGTGTAATATCTGGGAATTGCCGCTCTGATTCGGCCAAATAGCGGTCTAAATCGTCTGGTAATTGTCGTGTTTGAATGGTCGTATCAAGCTCAACTGTCGGCCCCAAGGCAAAGAAAATGCCCAACAAAATCAGTACAGCCACTGTTATTCGTGAGTAGGTCATCGTTCATCCTTTCACATACAAGTAAGTTGTTTGTGAACGAGAATACGACAATTCGCTTGTTTGAAGCGTTCGGATGAAATGCTGGATGTGCTCTATGCAACTTGATGATATTGATGATAGTTGGCGACTATGGTGTGGTTCTCAGCCGTCTCTCATTCATGGTTTTCATTGAACGATGAACGGCTTTTGTGGCACGAAAGTTCCGGAAACAACTGTTTTGTTAAAATGGCTAAAATAAATCGTCGGTCAGCCCCGCTTCCAGTTCATCTAATATATAATGCCGGGCAGTTGTCTCCAATCGTTTGTGTCCAAGTGCTTTTTGTGCTTGGCGAATATCATGCTTGGCAAGCTGTGTACCCACAAAGCGCCGAAAATCGTGGGGTTTGATATCGGTCATGCCATGCTCGGCGCAATAACGACGCACAATTTTCCACACGGCAACACTCGATATAGGTCGTTCAGACAGCCGTTTGCCACCACGCCCATCAAAGGCCGTGAAGATATATTGGCTATCCACAGGCCGCGCCGACAGCCAGAACTCAATATAGCCAAACGCCTCTCGACTTAATGGGGCTTCCCGATACTCAATATCATTCTTACCGCGCACCAACACGATGTAACCAGTCCCTTTACGCTTAATCTGCTTCTTGGTTAAGCTGGTCAATTCGCTGACACGCAGCGCACTCCCCGCCAACGTCGCCAGCAATGCATGGTCTCGGATGCTCACCAATTCCGCACTTTTGGACTTCTTCTCTGTTGTTGAATCATCGACCTCAGGATTGGTCGCGTTTGCCTTGTGCTTTGCAGGTGTATCAACCACTTGTCGCATCTCATGTGGCTCAATTTTCACGCGGTTATTCGACTTTAAGCGGTCCTTCATCGCCGCAATCTTGACACCTGGCACCAAATCAAACGCAGTAGCCTGTTCATTGCTGATGTAGCCCTGTAACGCAGCCTCACGCATCAACCGTTTGACCGCACTGAGCATCCGATTGATTGTGTGTGGACTCTTGGTTGTCTCCTCGGCCATATGGGTTCGCCAACGCGCCAATGTGCTGGATTGCACGGCGTGTTCAAACTGCTCTGCAAATTGTAGATAGGCACGAAAATCACGCTCATACATTGCCATTGTAGAGGATGAAACTTGACCCGCTAGGATGCTGACATCAAAGGGTTGAATATGGTTGGGCTGGGTTAGAGATGTTGTTTTTGATAGGTTATGCATAAATGGATAGCCTTAGAGCATCTTTTTTCCTACAGACTAAAGCCCAGTGACAAATCTATGCTTTTAAATTGTCTGGTAAATCAACACCGATTGATGCAAGGTATGCATGTAACTGCTCTGTGTATGTATGTAACTGCTCTTTTTGTGTACGCTCTGCAACCAATGCCTGCATTAGCTCATCAGCCCGTTCTCGCTCTCTTTCTTTCTCCTCTCGCTCTCTTTCTTTCTCCAATCTTTCCGCTCGAACATGTGGTAAGATATATCCTTGGTAGACAGGATCATCCAGCAACGTGATAACGTCCGGCTGTGTTAGGAGATGCTCCCGTCGAAATTGGAACTCGGGCAGGACTGAACAAGCGATAATCCCATTCACGGGTTGAATAGGCTGATAAATACCGCTAGGGTTCAGACGATAAAACGCGGTTTCATTCGGTCGAGGAGGGCGGCTGTCATCCAGGATAAAATATTCGGTGACACCTGCGTGGGCATACTCGGTTCGTTTGTCTTGCGTGTCCCGTGTAATATGCTCTCGTCTGGAGTCTGAAATCAACTCGATGCATAGATCAAA
>JBCCFC010000913.1:0-5806 GCA_039029935.1 Chloroflexota bacterium | reverse complement strand
TCAGCTTTGTACTCTTGAAACATCCTCTTTATAATCCTATATGACCCTTATACGCATCAGAACCCTTGCTCTATTCGCGAAAGTTTCTCCCTTCTACCTCTGGTTGCGGGAATTGCTGGAATCATAATGAATGGTTGGATTTGTCACAAGCGGCTGACAGTGAATACCCACACGGGTTTCTTGCTCAAATGTCAGCGTGAGTGGTGTCCCTAAATGGTTATAGGGTCCACTTGGCTCTTCCCTATCTGCTGTTGCGCTTTTTCCAAAGAAGAGCAACAGTGGATGGTACATTTGCGCACCCCACGCCATGTCGTTGTGTCCAGCATCTGGAATAGATGTGTAGAATATATCTACACCGGGTCGAAATCCTTGCCCAAGGAGTGTATCAAGCAGCAGACGGGACTCGGTTGTATAATCCCCCTCAGAATTGCCACTACCCAACCAAACAAGTCCCTCATATTTGGGGATTGGTGTTGGGTAAAGCCATTCCCGCGCCTTCCAGCTATAAACGGAGGGTGAAATTAACCCAATTTTACCAAAAACCGTTGGGTGACGTTCTGCCATATTGTATGTTGCAACTGCGCCTTGACATGCACCGATCATGACTGTGTTGGTATAATCCCGTAATGTTCGGTAGGTTTTATCAATAAATGGCTTCAATTCCTGCAAAATAAACGATTCATAGCTGATGCCACCAAGTTGCCCGCCCGGTAGTGCAGGTGTGTAGTGGCTGTAATCTGACTGGGCGGTTTCTCTTTCGGCGACAATGCCAACCACAATAAACTCCTCTATTTGATCGGCGTCTAACAATTGCTCGATGACTCGGTGTACCTGCCATGATTCCCCATTGTGCTTTGGTGCGTCAAAAATATACTGTCCATAATGCATATAGAGAACAGAATAGTGCTGTGTCGGTTGCTCATGGTAGCTCGGGGGGAGGTAAATTTGTATTCTGCGCGCCATATCAAAAATCGCTGAAAAAATTTCTAACTTTTGAATACTTCCTCGTAGGAGGTCAGATTGATGATGTTCTGTTAACATAATTATGCTTCCGTATTTTTTTAGGCCGATCCACAGAAATAATTGCAACAGGGTAGGCATTCTCTATTACCGGATTGTCTGTGTACGATCCGCAATAGGACCCAAAGGGTACCCTGCTAACTCCGTGATTTGGTGGGTATTTTATTCTGTGAAATGACCGTATGCGGTTTGAATGTAGCCGCTTTGTGCCATCCATAGTTTTTTATAGACGCTGGACTCCTCCAACAATGTTTCATGCGTTCCCTGCTCTACCAAATGCCCTTCGTTTAACACAAAAATTGTGTCAGCATTGATGACCGATGGTAGATGATGAGTAATCATGATGACTGTACGATGTTGAGCGACCCGTTGGAGTGTTTCATTGATTGTTGCAGCCGTTTCTGGGTCCAGACTACTTGTCGCTTCATCCAGCAGCAAAATCGCAGGGTCCATCAGTAATGCACGCGCAATCGCAATGCGCTGTCGCTGCCCACCCGATAGACGCCCCCCATTCTCCCCCACAACGGTTTGATACCCATCTGGTAGGCTCACGATAAAGTCATGGAGTTCGGCTGCCTGTGCTGCGGCCACCACTTCACGCTCGGTTGCTTCGGGCTTGACAACACGAATATTGTGGTCAATGGTCGTGTTAAACAAGAATGTTTCCTGTAGCACTATACCAATCTGTGTCCGTAATGAGGCAACTGTAATCTCGCGTAAATCATAGCCATCCATTGTGATACGTCCATCATTGACATCATAGAAGCGCATTAGCAGATTAAAGATTGTACTCTTACCCGCGCCACTGGGACCGACAAAGGCCACAAACTGTCCCGCCTGAATTGTCAAATTGATTTCTATTAATTGTTGTATCTGTTTATGCCCATTGCAATCATTACTATCTAAGTATCGTTCACGCCTCTCATTGATATTTTTATAACCAAATGTGACATGCTCAAAATGCAGTGCCTCAGAGAACGCCGATATCGAGTGGGCATGAGGGGCATCAACGACTAACGGCTGTTGCTGAAATAATTCATCCAAACGGCGTAACCCCACACCCGCCTCAACCCATTGTGTTACCCGTAGATTGGTTAATTGGGCATAGCTAAAGTAGAAACTTTCCATTAACGTCGTCATTGTAAACAAACTGCCCAATGTCATCGCACCACCAAGCACAAACATTGTGCCCGCTGCCAGCGCAGCCAGTCGTACCATTAGATAAGCCCCAGATGCGCTATGCATAAAGAGTCCCTTCCCAAAGAGCGCATTGGTGTTTTTGTCCTCTAACTTCGCCAACTCGTCTCCAAAACAACGACGAATAAAATCGCCAATGCCAAACCCCTCCACCAAGGTCTGTGCGCGTATTCCTTCTTGGGCCGCATTGACCATCAGACCTTTTTGCTGCTGCATTGCATAGCCCGTCTGGAAAAAATAATCAGCAACTTTCAATAATGGGCGACGCATGAGCGCGATGAGGGCCAAGTTGAACAGTGTCAGAGGGAGGCTAATGGTCATCATCAAGATTAAGTTGACCAGCAACATAACCACATCGCCAATGCTCGCCATGAGTTCCTTCCCCATCGCCAGCTCCACTTTGTCGATATCCGTTGAAAAGCGAGCCAGTATATCACCCAAGCGGGCGTCCTTGTGGAAGGTAGGTGGCAGTGTCTGCAGATGAGCAAAGAGATCATAGCGAATATCGCCAGCGATACGGCTACTGAGACGAGCACCAAGACGCTCACCAAAGAGCATCCCCCCTAAAGCGAAGGGCAAAGCCCCAAAGAGCTTGAGAAGGGCATTTGTAATCAGCGTTTGATGCCCTTGCACAAGCACATTGTCAATCACGATTTGCAGTGTATAAGCATAGAGAAGTTGATATGCCGCCAAACTCATCAATGTAACGCCTGTCACGATGCCTGTCAGCATGTATGGAGACCAGTAACGACGAATATAGTGGATAGATACATGGACATCATCCATACTAAATTGAGTGTCCTGCGTAAAAGAGTCTGTATGTTGATGCTCAACGGTTGATTGCGCATCAGGCATCTGCTGGTGCCAAGGGGACAGAGATGTATGCATTGTGTGAGTTTGATTTCTGGACGAGGGTGGAACAAGCCTGTCGATACTGAGCATATACACGAGACTTTTCTTGTTTTGACGATAGATGTCTTGTATTCGAGTATGAGGTGGTTGTTTAGAATGTGATGGTGTAGGCAGGTATTTATAGCCAATAGCTGTAACACTACCAATAAGCACAATCGTAGCGATCAATGAAAACTCCTTGATTAGAAAGCATTGTTAGATTATGGTCGTCGTCATCTTTGAAGGAATTACCGCATAATGGTGTAATCTTTGCTAACTCGTCTCACCGATATATTTTTACGGCGTTGGTCATTGTTTCATCCAACAGGAACCCCACCTGTTGAACCGTTGTGTTGAGTCAGTGTAGCAGATGTGCAGTCGGCTGTCTGTCTCGGAATGTAGCAATCCGTGCTACAAACGTAGCAATTTCTGCTTGTGTTTGTACAGGGGACGATAGTCATCGTTTTGGCCAACCAGAAATCGGGTTTTTCCGACCTTCTCTGGGCATGGGTGATTTCGATGCTAAAAAATCGTAGCATAGAGCCTTGTCCGTCGCATGAGCAGGCAAGAACGCATTTTATTTTACAAATAGCTCTTTTCGAATAACATATAAATCCTTCTTTGCCCTAACTCATCCGCAACTCGCGCAAATTCTCCCAAATCATGTACGATATCAACGCAAATAGCCCCGCAATCGTCAACACCCAGAAGAATTCTACCAGCATCACCAGTGTCGTCAAAATCGCCAAACCAATCGTCACATTCAGCAGCAAATTTGCCATGCGTCCATCCAAAAAGGCTTCGATGGCGATAAAGAGGATGAATGTCACCGCTCCCCATTGCAACCAATTTGAGGCGTCAAAGAGTAACAGCAAGGTAAACACCAGAAGCAGCAACCCTGCGCTGACCGCTGCCCACAGTTCGAGCAATCGTGTCTGTGACGGTAGAGGCGGTTCGGGATCATGGCGGTGCTGAATATGCGCCTGCGGATCGCCCCGCTCACCCCGTTTAATCTTTTCCAGATGCAGACGACTGGCCTGTAAGATATCGACGACACCTTCATGTTTGGCATTGAGAGATTGAAGTTCAATCTGCTTTTCGGCCAATGCATCCATGCGCAAACGATATAAATGCACCAAATACTCGATGCCTTGCAACGCTTCCACTTCGATGCCCAATGCGCGGACATCTGCCCGCATTTCAACCATCTGCGTTTCTAATTCGGTTCTCTGTGTTTCCAACTCTTCAATATGTACTTCCAACGAAGCCTTCAACTCTGCGGGCGGTGTCACTTTGTCCAACCCGGACCAGCCCAGCGGGTCATGCCATGACTGACGCACACTGCCATCACGGTTGTGTTTAGGACCAGAGGGCGCACGCTCACCACCAAAGATATCGCGTGTGTCTAACCCCCATAATCCACGATAGTGGACGGCCCATGCCTGTGTCCCCTGTGTCCCATGTGTCCCCTGCACGCCCTGCGCCAATAAAATGGGCGACCATGATTGTTGTTGGCCGGGTCCAATCCGTAACCCATCGCCACGTGCATAGTCGATAAAGGGAATGTTAAAGAGGCGAATCTTGTCGGCGGTCATGGGTTCCTCCTCATCCATTGTGAGACGCTCGGCATCATCCCCAATCTCGCCATACACGCGCTCATGTTGTGGCGCACCTAATCCTTGTGCCAGCATATCGGTCCAGATACCGCGTAGCGCAAGAATCCCCTGTTTGATGGGTGTCAACGCAGCCAACTCGACATCCATCAGATACTCGCCTGACTTGAAATAGCTGGCATGAGAGCCGGCCCCTGCATATACAATTGGATGTGTTCCCCCGTGGATTTCCAGCGACGGGTCATCCCAGCGACGACGCAGATCATCGCCAGAGAAATCATGCGAGGCATAGGCCACCCACAGCGGTTTTGGGGTTTCCTCATCGGATAGATAGACCAAAATCTGCTCCCAATCTGCTTCGTGATCATTGACCCCATGAAAGCCGGATCGCCAGTTGTTCATGACATAGAAGAACAGGTAGTGCAGCACAATGTAGCCGCCCTCCCGCACCACCCTGCCATAGTAAACAGCACTCGGGTCCTCGGCCAACATTTCTCGATAGGCGATGTCCGCCGCCGCAGTGGTCCCTCCAGGAACAGTCCCGCGAATGATCAGCGAGATGTCATAGAGTGCGTCGATGATGCGCGCTACCAAGCCTACTCGTGCGAGTCGCCCTGGTGCTTGGAATTTGGGCTTATCCGGTCGATTGGACCATGTGCGATAATCCCATGCCCGCAACGGCTCATCCACAAACTGTAAATAAAGCGAATACCCGGTGGGGATTTCGCTAAAATTGACCAAGCGATCAGGCGTCAATGTCCCACGCTCGGCCAACAACGTCGTTTTGCCCCGGTGATCACGCTGCCATAGACGACAGCGCGCCAGATAGCCATCGACCGCACACGGGAAGAACAGCTCACCCTCTGTAAAGCAGACCA
Source organism: Chloroflexota bacterium (assembly GCA_039029935.1). GTDB lineage: Bacteria > Chloroflexota > Anaerolineae > Caldilineales > Caldilineaceae. Next base: position 207 of record JBCCFC010000913.1, on the reverse strand, counting down.
CGGGTTCATAGGTCTGTAATAATGTTAAATCGTCCATAATTTTTAGTTAATAGTTGACAGTTGACAGTTGACAGTTGATAGTTGACAGCTTACTGCTATCTCCCTATCTCCCTGTCATCTCACATCAAACTGTTGCTGAACCTCTCGTTGATTTAGATAGAAGACCATGACAATATTGCTCAACATCACCAAATATTGCGGCTGTCC
>JBCCFC010000912.1:0-5809 GCA_039029935.1 Chloroflexota bacterium | reverse complement strand
GTTCTTCTTGCTTCTAGCGAATATTATCCACTCCGGCGCGCCCCGGCTGTTGATTTGAGTCGTTGCGGTTGTTTTTCGCACTACTGCGTGGATCGATGCTGTTTCCTGTATCTTCGTTGTGTGAGTGTACGTAGGCTGTGATGTCCATTAGATGGTGTTAACGACGTAGTGTTCTCGCTACTCTTGCGTACGGTACGCTGCAAAGCCACTTAGACGCAGGCATACAGCCCGACGTTATTTTGATGGATATTCAGATGCCTGGCATGTCGGGCTTAGAGGCAACACGTCTCGTTGCGTTGAAGTATCCCAATATCAAAATTGTGGCCTTGACAGGTGCGTTGACAGGGATTGAAAATCACTCCATGAAGGCGTCCATGTTGCAGGCAGGAGCCGTTGATTATGTGACCAAAACAGAAGCAGCCAGCCAACTGGTCCATGTGATTCGCGATGTCGCTCAAGAGGATCAGGACGTGCTGCTTGATACAGCGTCGCAATCAACAGGGATGCACTCGATGGCACATGCAATGGTTGTGAACAGCAACGGCAAAGCGCAAAATGATCCAGTCCAATATGGGCATAGTGAGTCCGTACAGTCTACCTACCATCGCGGTCCAGCCGGCGATGTTGATGTGTATAGCACCAATGGCAATTCAGCAGATGGCTATAAATATGTCATGCGCCAAGATGTATTTGGCACAGTTGGTTTACACCGACCCTTTGAAGACAAGTTGGAAAGCATGACAACCAAACAAGAGGAACCGTGCAAATTGACGCGGCGTGAACTGGATGTGATGAAAACGCTGATGAAGGGGTATACCAACAAGGAGATTGCACGTTCGCTTATTATTTCCGAGCGTACTGTGCAGACACATCTGCGCAATATTTTCTCTAAGATGGAAGTCAATAGCCGTACAGAAGCTATTCTGGTGGCAATGCGTGATGGCTGGGTTCCTGTGGCTGTGTAGGGTTGGTATCTGTGTATCAGTATTCGGTAGGTCGGTGGGTCAGTTTTCAGTAGGTCGGTAATCGGTGCATCTGTAATCGGTCACCGACCTACCGACCTACCGACCTACCGACCTACCGACCTACCGACCTACGAACTACTGCTTACCTTCTCGGCAACCATCTCCGCAATCTCATCTGGATGGCGGGCGACCTGCGCACCTGCGGCTCGCAGCGCAGCCATCTTCTCTTCGGCAGTACCTTCACCACCAGAAATAATCGCACCAGCGTGGCCCATGCGACGGCCTGGAGGCGCAGTCTGTCCCGCAATAAAGCTTGTGACGGGTTTACTCATGGTTTTGATGTATTCGGCAGCTTTCTGCTCTTCTGTGCCACCAATTTCACCAATCATGACCACCTGCTCGGTAGCAGAGTCATCTTCAAACATCCGCAAGACATCCAAAAACGTTGTACCAATAATCGGATCACCACCGATACCAATGGCGGTGCTTTGGCCGATGCCGCGTGCTGTTAACGCATAGACAACCTCATAGGTCAAGGTCCCAGAGCGGCTGACCAAGCCTACATTGCCTTTGGTGTGGATGTGACCAGACATGATGCCCACTTTGGCCTCACCTGGGGTAATCAGGCCAGGACAATTGGGGCCAACCAAGCGTGTGTTGGTTGTGTCCAGAAAGGCGCGTACTTTCACCATATCCAGCGCGGGGATATTTTCCGAAATACAGATGACCAGTTCAATGCCTGCATCTGCGGCCTCGATGATCGCATCTGCCGCAAAACGTGGCGGCACAAAGATGATACTGGTGTTGGCCTCTGTTGTTTCGACAGCAACCTTCACTGTGTTGAACACGGGCGTATTGCCGACGGTCCATTCGCCACCTTTGCCCGGTGTGACGCCTGCGACAACCTTGGTGCCATAGTCGATCATCTGCTGTGTGTGAAATGACCCTTCACGCCCAGTAATCCCTTGGACCAAAAGTCGGGTATTGCTGTTGACTAAGATGCTCATGCGCCTGCTCCTTTCGCTGCGGCAACCGCCTTTTGTGCTGCATCAGCCAAACTTGTGGCGGTAATGAGATTAGACTCGGCCAGAATCTGACGGCCTTCTTCTTCATTGGTTCCGACAAGACGAACCACAAACGGCACATCTACACCCAGCGTTGCGATGGCCTCAACCACGCCTTTGGCAACCTCGTCACAGCGTGTGATGCCACCAAAGATGTTGATCAGTACAGCTTTTACACGGTCATCAGACAGGATTAAGCGCAATGCTGCTGTCACTTTTTCTGCCGTGGCCCCGCCACCAACATCCAAGAAGTTTGCAGGCTCACCGCCAGAAAATTTCACAATATCCATCGTTGCCATCGCCAAGCCCGCACCGTTGACCATGCAGCCGATCTCACCATCCAAGTTGATAAAACTGAGACCATATTCACGTGCCTCGCGCTCAGTTTCATCCTCTTCGTCTGGGTCTCGTGCTTCGGCTAGGTCTGGATGACGGAACAATGCGCTATCATCAATGCCCATTTTGCCATCAACCGCCAGTAACTCACCTTCACCCGTGATAACGAGCGGGTTGATTTCAGCGATACTAGCATCATTTCCTACAAACGCGTTGTACAAGCCTTTGGCAATGCTGATAAAGCCACGAATGTGTTCCTTGGGCAGACCGATGCCATCGGCCATCACACGTGCTTGGTGGTCTTTTAGCCCCAAAAATGGATTAACAGCAACGGTGATGATCTTTTCTGGTGTGTCAGCCGCAACCTGCTCGATCTCAACACCACCTTCGCTGCTCGCCATGAGCACAACGCGGCGGGTGGCACGATCTAAAATCGCCCCCAGATAAATTTCGGTTTCAATATTGGCAGCAGGATCGATCAGTACCTTTTTAACTGTCAAGCCCTTGATGTCCATGCCCAAAATATTTGTGGCGTGTTCCTCAGCCTCGGCTGGGTCTTTCGCCAGCTTGATGCCCCCCGCTTTGCCACGCCCACCGACCAGCACTTGGCTTTTGACCACAACCGCAGACCCCAGCGATTCTGCCGCTGCCTTGGCCTCTGCGGGTGTTGTTGCCACAATCCCCTCTGGCACGGGAATACCATACTGCCCAAAAATTTGTTTGGATTGGTACTCGTGTAAATTCAAGTTAAGCCCCCCTATTAGAAGCAAAGCATGAATGGAAAGATATGTGCAAAAAGAAAATGCGGTGAAGTAGGTGATGGATTGCTCCATCACCTACTCACCGCATTTAGTACTCTTTCTATTCATGACTATCGTAGAATTTTTAGATTGAACCATTATTTCTTTTTCGCTCCTCCATCAGAAAGAGCATGTAATTTTTAAATTGTATGTTCATAATACAACCAAGTCGAAGTAATTCCCTACGATTATAGCCTTGTCGTTGGTTAAACGTCAAAATCTTGGTATAATTAAAATCAAAACAACGCTATTATGGGTCGAATTTGTGAATTGTTGAATTGTTGAATTGTTAAATTGCTGAATAATTAATGACAGGTAAGACTAAGTAAGGTACAAATGAGTAACAACTATCAATTTTGTCCATTTTGTGGAACGCAGCTAATCCAAGAGTGGATTTCTGGCGCAACACGTCCGCATTGCCCACAGTGTGAGTTTACCCAATTTTATGACCCCAAAGTATCGGTGATTGGTCTGATCACCCACAACGATAAACTACTGCTGACACAGCGTGCTGTCGATCCTGCCAAGGGCCAATGGGCATTGCCTGGGGGCTATATGGATGCAGGAGAGATGCCCAAGGATGCCTTACAGCGCGAATTGCTGGAAGAAGTCGGGCTGCATATCCAAATCGTTGCCCTCCATGACATCTACCCGATGATTAAGCCAGAAGCGCATGGACGCAGTAATCCTGGTATCGTCATTGTCTACCATGCGATTCCCCAGCAAGTTACGCCTGATGGGAAGGTGGCTTACGACGATACGACGATTCCCCCATTAAAAGCGTTGGATGATGTTTGTGATGCGCGCTGGTTTGTGCGTACAGACATTCCAGATAATTTAGCATTTGAATCAACAAAAGCATTGCTGTCATTATGGCAGAACGATCAATTACAATTATAAAATACACTTGTTCAGCCTTTTTCAGTGAAGCTGTGGAGTTAGACATTCTCTAATGCCGGATTTCCCGTGTACGACCCGCACAAGAGAGTACTCATTCCGCAATATTCATGGAGGGGTGTGAACAAGTGTCATAAAATAAAATTGGAAAGAAATCGATACTTTATGAGTAAAACATATATGATTACTGGCGGAGCGGGGTTTCTCGGAATCAATCTGACTCGCCATCTTTTGGGCAATGGACACAATGTTGTCATCCTTGATTTGGCTGATTTTGACTATCCGGAGCGCGATCAGGTACGGATTCATATCGGCGACATCCGCAGCAAAGAGGATGTGGATAAGGCGATGGAAGACGTTGACATTGTGGTGCATACTGCCGCCGCCCTGCCGCTCTACTCGCCAGAAGACATCTACACCACCGACATTGACGGCATCCGTGTTGTGTTGCAATCGGCCTATGATCATCAAGTGGAGCGATGTATTCACATTTCATCAACCGCTGTCTATGGCATTCCAGACCATCACCCCCTCTATGAAGATGACAAACTGGTCGGTGTGGGACCCTATGGCGAGGCCAAGGTGTTGGCGGAGGATATCTGTCAAGATTTTCGTGACAAAGGACTGTGCGTACCCATCATCCGCCCGAAATCCTTTGTGGGACCAGAGCGATTGGGTGTCTTTGCACTTTTCTATGATTGGGCCAAGGATGGCAAGAACTTCCCTGTTTTGGGTAGCGGCAACAATCGATATCAACTACTCGATGTGGAAGACCTGTGTGATGCCATCTATCTGACGGCGACGTTGGGCAAAGAGGTGGTCAACGACGTATTCAACATTGGGGCCAAAGAGTTCACTACGCTCAAGGAAGACTATCAGGCTGTGCTGGACTACGCGGGCTATGGCAAACGCATTGTGCCGTTGCCTGCCAAGCCTATGATTTGGACGCTACGACTGTTGGAAAAATTTAATCTTTCACCGCTCTATAAGTGGGTCTATGAAACCGTCACCGAAGATTCGTTTGTCTCCATTGAAAAGGCTGAGAAAAAGTTGGGTTATCAGCCCAAGTATTCGAATAAGGAAGCGATGATCCGTAACTATCAATGGTATATTGACCATTTAGAGGACTTTAGCGGGCAATCGGGTGTGTCGCATCGTGTGCCTTGGAAGCAGGGAGCGTTGGGCGTGGCAAAGATGTTCTTTTAGTGTCATTTCCACATTTCAACAGATCGTGACAAAAAGTTCGACGTATCATGACGGACAAAGACCTATCTTGTGTGCTATCATCTGGATAGAGCATATTCTGAATCTGGTGGGCAATTGACGGCATTCAGCCATGCACCGGATTGAGATGCAGATAGTGCTGCTTGTCAACATGTGCGTAGGGATATCAGCAATTCCAAATTAGAGAAGTTAGGTAGGGACAGGCTCAATATCAAGCTCATCGGACATGAAATCAAAGAACTGGGACCAAGATGAAAAGAAATGGTAGCGGGTGAGGGAGTCGAGATCGCCAAAGAAAGTGCGACGGAGTCCAAGCTCTTGGCGAAGCAAGCGAAATGCAGGGTTGGTTCGTCAGTAATGACTTGTTAAGGAATCGCGTTTTACGCTTGTACGCTTGATAGACTGGTCCAGAAGATAAGCCCAAAGGCAACGGGTAGACCAAGCAGCAGTAGAAATCGTAGATATGCGGACTGCATTCCGTGCTAAACTATAGATGGATTGGGTAATGGGTTTTCAATGGTTT
>JBCCFC010000911.1:0-5810 GCA_039029935.1 Chloroflexota bacterium | reverse complement strand
TTGTCTGGTGTTCGTAAAATTTTCATTGGCTTAGAGTATATCTGCTGAATTAATGGCATGACAACAATCGGTAAGAGATGTTCATCAGATGAACATCTCTTACCGATTGTCAATAATTATGCGTTAGAATTCAATCACTGCGATGCAGGGCGACGATTCTCGACTTCCAATTTTTGAATCTTATCGGCCAACTCTTGCAATTGCTGAAGAATTTGCCCAATGGCTTGCTCCGCAGTCATCTCTTCCCGTGCCCATTTGCGCACGAGTTCCTTGAGGTCATATCGACTCATCATTCACTCCTCTATATAAATTAACTATCAACTTGAACAGATATCCCTGAGTAGATATCAACTTAAATACGTTCCGCACGGATACAATATTAATAAATACACGCTAGCGTAACTTATTTTAGCACATACTCATGTAAACTGTCAAATTGACAACCATGTAAAATTCATATAGAAGAAATGTGAAGGCGTGTGATTTGGTAGGTCAGTAGGTCAGTAATCGGTGTACTGATTACCGATACACCGATTACTGACCTACTTATTACTAATCCGACGACCCCATCGGATACTCAATCGTACTCTCATCCGATAACTCACTGGCAGGCACATTAAGTTCAGAGGCATCATCCTCAGAATCTTCATCCTGATCCTCACCATAGGTGAAGTTAGCCCGCTCTGCTACCAACATGAGATACTTTGACATGGCTCGTTTAGGCTGATAAGCACCAGTTTCCCATTCGCTGATGGTCTGTTGGCGCACACCCAACTCCTCGGCCATATCCGCCTGTGAGAGACTCATGTGATAGCGAAGCGCACGGACCAAATTGGCGTCCCACATCACAGTGTCTCCCTGTCTTTGTACATTGTATACGGCTGTCGGCTTACGGAACACAATGTGCTCCTTCTCCAAGTCCAACTCAATGACATGATATCCCGCATCCATCCATGCCGTTGACTGTACAATGCCCGTCCGTCGATTGCTCCACCAACCACGCTTTGTGCGTGCTGATGATGGCAATGATGTTTCCAATAATTCCTCAATCTCGCTCAACGTCATCGACACTTCTGGATCAGGATGCTGACGAAGATGGAGATAGAGTGGATAATATTTACTTCCTTGACTGATCATAACTATACTGTCTATAATTTCTTCAAAGTATTGTAGATACCAAAACAGAAACTGCAATAGTACCTAACTCGATTGTGTATTGCACCCTCAATGAACAATATCAAAAAAGGCACAGCTTAAAATTGACTAATGATTTCGTAACTATTTTAGACTTTTTGGGATAAAATATCAAGAACGGAAAATGGTGTATGCATTTATGCGCAAATTGAGGTGATATGACCATTATTATACCACAAAAGAAAATTTATAAAACTCAGAAAAATCTTTTTAGAAAACTGAACACAATTGCATCTATTCTTGCTCGGCTCATTACTAAAAATATTTTTATCATTTTAATGCTACTCTTCTTGCTTTTGGAGGCAGGCTGTAAGTCAGCCCAACTGCCATCGCAACCTATGAGTATACCCGCAGAGGCACCGCCTGAATTACCGGATTATCTTTTTATCTCACCCGAACAATCATCACTTGATGACCCAACACTTGATACCATCTTTTCTTTACTTGTGATGGCGGAACGAGAAGCGTCAAATCAGAAAGACCTACCTTTGCTTTCTCAGTTATGGACTCAGGACGCACGGATTATTGATGGCCGTGGAACCAAAACAAGCGCGGATGACTATCGTTGGGAAGGAAATAGAGCCATTCTCGACCGCTATCTTGTTGCTGTGTTTCCCTACCCACCACCTCTTTTCTCGACACCACCAGAACTCATCTGGAATACGCAACAGGCTGATACGGGTGATAACTTCGAGCCGTTGGTTATTCTGGCAGAAAACGGCCATGATAGATGGACATTTATCTATCAGAATGAACGTTGGTGGCTACACGAGTTGGTGTACAGCAGCCCGACCGACTGAACTTAGACTATTCCACAGAATAAATTACTCACAAAGCCGCGGAGTTAGCAATCTCTATTGCGGGTGTACACACGGGTAATCCGGCGTTAGAGAACGCCTACCTCGCGGGCGGTTATTTCTGTGGATTAGCCTTAAACAGGTGTGGCTGACAGCTCTATGGTTGTGCTGGACCATGAAACTGTTCGATTTAACAATTGGCGACGAAATAGCTGTGCCAAATGTTGGATCGTCTGTCGAATCGTATCTTCGTCCAAATTCTGCTGTCGCCAATATGCCTGTAAATGGTCTACATAGGACGAGCGACCGTGATTTGGCGTTTGGATAAACCACCGCTCAATAACCCCCTCCGTAAGCTGCATGTCATTGGTTTTTGTACGTACATCTGAACCCACAGAAAATCCAGCCAATTCAAACAGCTGAATTAAGTCATCTGGTTGCCAATTCACAAGCGAATCATCTGGCTGTTGATAGATTGACTCTTCGGCTGCTTTCCACAGCTCAAAACCAATTGGCCCTGTATTGATTTCATCTCGGCTCTCTGTATTTAGCAGCGCATATAATCGCTGCGTTTGGTTGGGAACCCGTTCCGAAAGCACAACCCGCCCATTTCCCGTCAGCAATTGGCATAGATGTGCTACAGCCTGCGGTTTGTTTATCAAATCAAAAAGGACATTGTATCCAAGAATTCGATCAAACTGCGTTGGTAAATCTGACACAAATTTCGCTTGCTCACCATTGACTTGAATCAAATCAAGCAAGGTACCTTCATAAACCAATGGCCGTTCAATCTCTGGGAGTTGACTTGCCTGTTGACGCAATGCTTCAGCATCTTGTTGACGATGCGTCAGTGCATAAACCCCGCCTTCCGGTGCATGGCGCAATGCTTCCCATGTAAGTAGACCCGTTCCTGCCTTTAGATCAAGGACCAAATGATGACGCGCAACCTTTGCTTTCGCAAAAAGACGATCTCGCATCTCACCCAATTGGACACCCGTCTGCGAAACGGTACGCTGTAGCCATTGCTCTTTGGCGGACGCCCCCGGATACCGCTCTGGTGAAAACGTCAACGATTCTGTAAACTGCTGGTCATCGTCATCCATTGCGGCTAACATCGCCGCCAACTGAGCCTCTCGTCGCCGTGTTACCGTGTGACGAATGCCAGATTCATATCCTTGGTTAGACGGTTTATAGAATACCTTTCCCTGTAAGGAGACAGGCAAATATTGCTGCTCCACCCAGTGGTCGCGATAGGCATGGGGATAGAGATAGCCTTCACCATGCCCAAACCCTTCCTTATCGCGATTCCCATCACGAAGTGGATTGGGGACACCACTGTCTTTCTCTTGCTCCACCGTTGTCAGCGCATCAAACAGGGCCAATGTTGTGTTTGATTTGGGTGCCGTTGCCAGATAGAGTGCGGCCTGCGAAAGCGGAAAACGGCCTTCGGGTAAACCAACACGCTCAAACGATTCCGCACATGCCACAACAACTTGAAGTGCATTCGGGTCCGCCATCCCGACATCTTCACTGGCAAAGATCAACATCCGCCGAAAAATGAAACGGGGCGACTCACCCGCATAAAGCATCTTTGCCATCCAATAAAGAGCTGCATCCGGATCGCTGCCACGCAAACTTTTAATAAAGGCACTGATGGTATCAAAATGGTAATCCCCCTCTTTATCATAGAGGACAGCCCTACGCTGGATGGACTCTTCCACAATGGGCAGTGTGATATGGGTATAATGGTACCCATCATGATGCCAACTGTCGTTCAAATTTATTTGGTTAATAATATACTGATCAGCGTATTTTTGCCAATTCTGTATCGTTTCAATCGTGATACTAGGTACATTGTGTGTACTGGATTGTATCGGGGTTGCTTCGGTCGTTTCAACGGCCAACTCCAAGGCGTTGAGTAACCCACGCGCATCGCCGCTGGCAATCTTGACAAGGTGTTCCAACGCGGCCACATCCATCACCACCAACTGACGGCCATACCCTCTCTGACGATCAGTCAACGCCATTTTTGCCACACCCCGAAGGGCATCATCATCGAGGGGTTGCAGTTGAAAAATACGACTGCGGCTCACCAACGCTTTGTTGACTTCAAAATATGGGTTTTCGGTGGTCGCACCAATAAAAATCACAGTCCCATTTTCGACCCAAGGGAGCAGCGCATCCTGTTGCGCTTTATTAAACCGATGCACCTCATCGACAAATAGAATGGTCCGTTGTCCATGCAGTTTCGCCCGTTCTCTGGCCTCTGTCACAGCCGTCCGAATGTCTTTCACACCGGACAACACCGCATTTAACGCCGTAAACGTTGCCTGTGTTGTATTGGCAATAACCTGTGCAAGTGTAGTCTTTCCTGTCCCTGGCGGTCCATAAAAAATCAGGCTACCCAACTGATCGGCCTGAATCGCCCGTCGTAACAGGCGACCTTGCCCAACAATATGTGCTTGCCCAACAAATTCATCCAACGTCCGGGGGCGCATCCGTGCCGCCAACGGCCCAGATTGTTGAAGTCGCTCTTGATGCGCCTGTTCAAATAGGTCCATAGCTCATTATATTTCACTCAAATCTATATCCAGCATAACAGGGCGATGGTCTGACGCCTCTTCCCCTACTGGCTCGGTCCAAACCTGACACATTTTGAGATGCGGGGCCAATGGTTTGCTCACAAAGATATAATCGACGCGAATAGGTTGGTCTTTTGCTGGGATAAATGTTTGTGGAGGCGATGTTGTAAATTGTGCCAATGCGTCTATATATCCTGACTTTTCCATTTGTGCAACCACGCGCGGACCTTTGCTTCCTCCGCATAATTGTGCGCCTTTAGGATGTGCGGACAATCTCTCTAGGTCGTCAACACGCTGCTGCCCCCATTGAACTGCATAATCCCGTAGGCTAATCGCATTGAAATCGCCTAGTACAATATGCGCACGATTGCGGTCACGCACGGTCCATGCACGTGCAGACCGCAATTGCCTAAGTCGCGTTTCTTCGTCTGTATGGTCAAGATGCGTAACGTAAACGGTCATGGTCTGTCGATTGGGTAACAAAATACGGCTTTCTAGTAAACCGCGCTGCTCTTTGCCTTGCTCATCAAATCTGCGTGGACCTAGTCCGGATATATCTGTATCACCTGTCATATCTGCTGTTTGCACCTGTGCAGGTCGCAACTGTGCAATCTGCGCAATGGAGGTTAAATGATGCGATGCGCTGGCGATAATTGGCCAACGACTCAACAGTGCATTGCCATATCCATCGGCAGGCAATTCACTGGTGGCAAGCCAGCGGTGACAGGGACCAAAGACGTAGTGCATATTGAGCCGTTCTGCCAAAACCGCAAGCGCGGGTTTATTCTCTGGTGATGATGCCCCAGATGATGGTGTCTCAGAAACAACGCGTGGATAATACACTTCGTTTAACCCCACAATATCGGCATCTGCGGATTGAAGAACCGTTGTCACCTCATCTAAATTCGGCGAGCCAGCAATTGTTCGCCATCCATGAATGTTATAGGTAAGTATACGCATATGGTCTATTGTACTGTCAGTTTCAACACAATTACAAATTAGAAATTACGAACAGTTGAAATAATACAGTTACTCAAAAAGTGAGTAGATACGTAATCATCATTCAATGTGATCTATTCGGCTGAACGTCATTGAATCGTTTAGATGCGTTGGATAACTCGTATCTATACCTATTGCAAAGAACGGTTCCACTCTTATAGATATTTGAAATTTAGCGTTTTTTATTGTAGACTACTTCACGGAGTTGAACAGTCAGTAAAAAAACGTTAAAATAGAC
>JBCCFC010000910.1:0-5815 GCA_039029935.1 Chloroflexota bacterium | reverse complement strand
CCCTCGACGACCTCGGTCTTTCCACGCGGGACCAGCGAAGGCTGCTCGACTTCGTTCTCGATCCGGCCAGCTCGATAAATAGAACTTTTCCTCTTTTTCAAATATGCTTTATGGTTTTGTAAATAATTCCACGTTTGTGGTGCTGTCTGTTGAATCTTGGATGTATCATCGCCTACACGTTTTTGTGTTACTAGCACCTTTTTCCGATAATTGGTAATGCGGCCATTACCAATGTCAGAACTTTTTAAGAGCGGAAACAAATAGGTTTCTTCCAAGTTAACCGTCTCACCAATACCATTGCTAAATGCATCGCCTTGCGGATATAGCTCCATGATTTTGGCACAATCATGCTTAATACCTGTATGCCATGTATAACAAATATCTTGACCATTCAAATGTTGCCACTTTTCATATAAAGCGACGTTGTTGACAAGATTGCCATCTCTCTCCCCGATGATCTGAATAGAACTGGTTGACTCTAACGACTCATATACTTGGCAATCGGCATTTTCTTCACTTGCAATGAGGACAAACAGACACGCTTCAACCGATGCACCAAAATAGGCTTTGGCATCTACGGGATAAATGTGTCCAGAAAAAGGATGGTGAGTATTTGTCCTTATCTGCTTCATCACTTTTCGGGCAACTGCATATTTACATAAGAATGCCATGACACCGCTACGATTAGATAGCCAGTTTATATGCTGTAGCAGCATCCACTCGGAAATATCAAAGTTACCGGAACCTGTAATGGCCTCAATGCCTCTGCGATGTTGAAAATTTGATTTTTCTGGATGATTTTGGCTATTTAACATGCTTAGTTCGCTGCTTGTGACCCACGGTGGATTGCCAATTAGCAGCAAATTGCCTTGCAAGTCTGTTAATATATCATGCCAATTTGTGGTAAAAAAATTGCCTTCTTGGATTACCATGTAATTGAGATGGGATGCACCATGGAGCAGTGATTTGGCTTCCGCTACATAGGCACTGTTAATATCAACCCCAACAATTTTGGCGGTTTTAAACTGTTCAGAACAAGCGCGCAAAAATGCTCCTGTACCACAGGTAGGTTCAATAATTGCGTCTGGCCGAATATGATGATTGTTGATGAGAACATCGACAACTTTTCGTGCTAATTCAATGGGGGTTTGAAAATCGCCATATTGCCACTGACTTTTTGTTTTTCTTCCCATTTCTTTCTAACGTACCCTTAATATACCTGTAACAGACCCCGCTGTTTGAACGATACGACTGTATTGAAGCCGCCATTGTAACGCGTTTGATATGGTCAAATAGCCTAGCTGAGGCGATGTGGTCATAACTTGGTCTGCCAATTGTTCCGCACCAACTTCGTCTACAGGTAGATTCCGTTCATAGATATAGGCAATGATATCATCTCGATTACCGTCTCGTTCAAGAATATCCACTATCCCTTTGGTTGTCTGGAAATCAGCCGTCCGTTCTTTGTCTACAAATATTGTGTGTTGGATATCGAGACGACCTGTCTTTGTCGTGTGGTCATCCATCTTTTCATAGACAAATACCAACAAATGATAACCAAGGCCAAATATTTTCTGTGACGCCGATTTAAAAGGGCAGGATGATTGTGGCTGCTTGACACTGGTCACTTTTATATCTACGTCAAGACTAGGGAGGTCTATACCTGACGCCGAATTTCCCATTTCATATGTGTAACTATCAGCAAGATAAGCAGTGAACTTATGCTCAAGATAAGTACCAATTTTCTTGCCATCCGTCACGCCGTAAATAGATGGTTCACTATATGATTGTTCCATCTCGGCAAAGTGAGCTGCTTCTTGTTGTAATGATTCAAGTGTTAGTAACGGCTTCACTGAGTGACACAATCCCTTTCGGGCATCCTGCCCGAATTACAATTTATCGCTTGTTGGTAAATTTAAAATTTGACGACCGCTTGTTCTCTCGGCGGTCTGCCCAATTGCCAAACTGCGAAGAGCGACCATTGGCAATGGATGATGGATTCGCCGTCCCCCCTTTGGTCGCAGAATCGCCTACTTTTGCCGCTGTCCCATTGGACTCCGTGTTTGGTTCATACCATGTAAATTGATCATCATCAATCAACCGATCCTCTTTCAGCATCTCAATGCGAATCGCCTCTAACACCAATGGCATGGTTACAACCGAGTTTGATCGGGCCGCCAAAAACGCGGCGTTGAGGGCTGCGTTATAGATACTACCACCAGCCATGTTAAATGTCTTTGATAAGTAGTCGTAATCTAGCGCACCCAACGGCGTTTCTTTGGGGAAAATCTTCTGCCAGATTCTGCGGCGGGACTCTTCGTTGGGTTTTGCAAATGTCACCGAGAAGCGCAAACGACGGGTAAATGCATCATCCAGTCCTGATTTGAGGTTGGTCGCCAAAATCGCTAATCCTTGGTATTCTTCCATGCGTTGGAGCAGATAGTTGACCTCAATATTTGCATAGCGGTCATGGCTATCCTTGACATCGCTGCGTTTCCCAAAGAGCGAATCGGCTTCGTCGAAGAAGAGAATCATGCCGCCATCCTCCGCCGCATCAAAGAGCTTGCGCAGGTTTTTCTCAGTTTCGCCGATATACTTGCTCACCACCGATGATAGGTCGATGCGATAGAGATTCAAGTTGAGGTAATTTGCCAAAATCTCCGAGGCCAGCGTCTTACCCGTACCACTTTCTCCCGCAAAGAGAACCGTCATGCCCAGCCCACGACTCACACGCTCACGGAACCCCCAATCGTCATAGACCAAGCCACGGTTGTTTACTTGGTCGCCAATGTATTGCAGCACAGTACGCTGGTCATCCGGCAACACAATATCGTCCCACGTCGCCTTGGGGATAATCCGCTGTGCCAGCATATCCATCTTTGGGCGCGTCGCCGCCAGACAGGCGTTCCATAACCCGTCCAGTAGCTGATCGACATCAACCCGTGTAAACAACTCTTCAATCAACCGCTCCTCATCCACCCCAGCCAGATCACTTTCTTCATCATCAAAATCATCCTCGACGTCATCATCCACCATTAGGTTTGTTGGTCGTGTTCCATCAAGTTTTGACCCAAAATCTGGCAGCAACTTTTGTGAGGTCTGCCCAGCCTCATTGCTTTCATCTTCACGCTCATTGTCACTTGCATTCCTTGCAACCCCCATTCCCGCCAAATCCTCATCGGAAAAAGCCGCTTCCTCCAGCCAGCTATCGTCCTCTGCCGAATCCCAAATCGATTCAAGCAGCGCATCCGGCATGGCTTCGTGAACATTGGAAAAGGTTTCAAAGACAACCTCATTGGAGATTTGGTAGATTTTGGTCAAATTAAGGCTAAACTGTGTCGCAAGCCTTGTGGCAAAGGAGCGTTCCTCCAGTGCATCCAATAGTCCGCTTGTCCAGTGATTGGGCATCATCTCCGGCATCGCTGTCCAATAGGCATCACGCCACGCCTCCACCTGCTCAATCGCTGTTGGTTTACCGATATCGATGGCAAAATTATTCTGGTCTAGGTCATACCAAATATCACGTGTATCCATAAAAATCAAGCCACCGCTCTGTGCCATAAAGCGTTGCAGCCGTTGACGTGGGTCTTGCCCCTGAATTTGTTGCATGGCTTCGGGGTCAATGTCCTGCACCTCCACAAAGAGCGCAACGGGCTGTAGCATACACTCGCGCAGCCACAGTCGGGCAAAGTCTGTCAGCGTTGTCGCCGTTGAAGGCAGCAGCTGGGGCATCAAGCGATAGAGCTTAACCCCCAGTTCATCGGAAATGTGCTGGGCAATAAACTGTTTACTCTCCGAGTCGGGTCCCAATAGCTGAATTGTGGGCCAATCCTGATAGGTAGAGGATTGGCCGATAATGCGGTTTAAGTGTGCCAATGCCTCATCTACCTTTTTCTGTTGCGAATCAGGCAGCTCGATATCCCCCAACACATCTGACAATTCCTCCGTATTGCCTGAACGGAAAGGGAGCAAAAAGGGGCGTAGTCGATCATCCAGAAAGGTCAGCCCCTTGAGATAACTCATCACGCGCTCGTCAATGCGCAGACCACTGGTGGTGAGGGGTGTATCGGGTGGCTGGTTGATGTCGATGAGCCGCCAATAGCGCAACGCTCCATCTGGCGAGATGGCCTCCCAATCGAGGTCGCCAAAGAGTGCCATTGCCAGCGAAAAGGTGGGGACGGGTGTGCCTTGTGCCTGTTGAAAGAGCTTGCCAATTTCTGGTGAGACTTCTAACGTGGCGCAGAGCAACAAAACCGCCTGCTCAAACTCGGTCAACCCCATCTGCTGCACCAACATCGAAAACGCGGGCGGTGGGTCTTCACTGGCAATCATCATCATATCTCTGGCTGCTTCTTCAATCGCCTGCGCCCAATCAACGCGTTCCCCTTCCATAACAGATAAATTGTTTAAATCGTCTGTTACGGAATTTTCATGTAGATCATCAAGTATCTGTTCGCTATCTTCAGAGAGGTCCGAATCATGTGCTGTCGCCTGTACAAAGTCTAGGTGTTCAAAAAATGGAGAGTTCAATACATCGGGGTCAAGTTCAGGGTCAAAATCATCAAGATGAGATGGCAGGGTATCCGTATCATCGAAGTTGCTTTCGTTTCTGGTATTTGTTTGCGGCGGTGAGGCCGACGGTGTATGCGCATATCCAAGTGGCACTTGCGCAACACCCAAATTGGCCGTCAACAGTGACTGTGAACTGGATGCAGACTTTGTTGAGAACGGAGGTGAGGCGGTAGGTGCAGATACAGCGTGGTTGTTGGTGAATTGGTGTGCAGTGGTAGGCGTAACCGGACGAAGTGTAGACATTGCCTGTGAATTTGGCCGTGTTTGTCTCTCGATATAGGCCAAGAGGTTTAGTTGTACCCAGTGAACGGCTGCAGCTAAAAACAAATTATGAATCATTAGTTTGAAGTCCTAGCTCTTCAGATTAATTTAATTACTTCTAAAGTAGTATACCACACCTTGCCACATTTTTATACAAGAGAGAAGTTTGAAGTGACTTTTGATACATTCATTTGAGATTGACATTTGGGGATTCACCCTCATGTGATTAACTCTGTTTGCCGTTTGATTGGTATGGTGATAAGGTGTGCTTATTTAAATTGCGTATGAAATTGTACACATATTTCACCTTTTGTGTGGGAGGTTACAGTCCATTTTACGAAAGCGTAGCTGAATGGGTAGACTTTTTTTACAAAAATTTTACATCAATCCTGTAAATTTATTGACAAGTAAGGAGAAATAATCATGTTCACACAACATCAAACCACTTTGGGCAAGATCACGATATGGCTATTGCCACTCGTGCTGATCTTCGCAGCCTGTGCGCCTGCCGCCCCTTTGGGCAACGACAGTGATATGACACAAGAAAGTGATATGACACAAGAAAGTGATATGACACAAGAAAGTGATAATGCTGCAAGCAGCGATGGTGTGCCTGTCTACGATAATTGGGATGATGTGTTGGCCGCAGCGGATGGCACAACCATCAATTGGTTTATGTGGGGGGGCGCGGAACGGCTCAACAGCAATGTAGACACCTATATCGGACAACCTTTATTAGAACAGTACAACGTGACCTTAAATCGTGTACCAATCAACGATACAGCCGATGCCGTCAACATAGTGTTGGATGAAGCAGCAGCAGGTGTTGATAGCGGTGGTGGTGTTGACCTGATTTGGCTCAATGGCGAAAATTTCAAAACACTCAGAACCGCCGACCTGCTCTACGGTCCTTGGGCGGAGATGTTGCCCAACGCACAATATGTCAAATGGGAAGACCCGGCCATTGCCTATGACTTTGGCT
>JBCCFC010000909.1:0-5815 GCA_039029935.1 Chloroflexota bacterium | reverse complement strand
TTGGTGGCTGGATAAATTGCGGTAGCTTGGATTGGTCAGGCAAATGTGATGCACTCTCTTCATGCGATTCTAAAAACGCAAGGCGTTCAGCAAGTTTGGCTGTTGCGGATGATGGCGACAAACCCATTTCATTAAGCAGACTCATGAGGGTTTCATACTCAGCGAACGCATCATCCGTCTGCTCATTTCCTAGCAAACTCTCCACCAACAATTTTCTGCCAATCTCGCTATCTGGCTTTACATTAATGATACGTTTGGCATAGTCAAGGCTATCGCTGTACCGATGTTGGTGTAACGCAAACTCCGCCAACATTCGCCAGCCATCAACAACAAGCATGAGGATACGGGCTTGTTGCGCCGTTTTCCATTGTGTGAAACGAGGCGCATCCTTGACATCCAGATGCGCTAAAAAGCTCCCTGTATACAATGCACATATTTCGGCCAGTTCGTCTGCGAAAGATGCAAAAGATAACCAATTTTTCTGATGGCTACCCGTCTGGCTTGCTGTTATATGTGCTATCAACTGCTCAATGGCAACCACATCAACCCATATATCGCTTGTTGATCCAAATTCTACTGTTTGGTTGGTTGTAATCAAGTACGGTTTGATGTCCTTTGGCACACGATTTAATGTAGCGCGCAGATTGGGCAAAAATCGTTTAAAGGGAATATCATCCCAAAGCAAGTCTGCCAAATGAACCCTCGTATGGGCTTGTGGATTACAAAGAAGATAGGCAAGCAATGCCATTATCTTTTGACCGGGTACACGACTTAATGGCTGACCATCTACCTCAATAGTAAGATTCCCCAAGAATGATATACGAATGCGTGATGATACTGACGTATCGGTTTGTATAGATAACATATAAAATTTGTTTTGATGAATATAACAAAGTAGCACTGAGCAGGAAATTAGAAAAACAACATTCTACTTAATTCCTCGGCAGGGAACGGATTATCACCTCTGCACGCAAGGAAATCCGTTCCCTTCCCAAATCCACTGTAGTATTTCATTGGCTTATAAAAATAGCCTCAGTTCTACTTTTGAATGGAATGCAAGACGAGGTTATTTTACATGTGCGGCGGCTCAATAACCTTGATAGTTGAAGGCCCAGAAGTAGACGCAACAGCCAGTGCTTGCTGATTAGGCAGTTGCAATGTGGGGTTATTGAGTTGCAATAGCACCCGGCCAATTCTTGGTGCGGCTGTGGATATCATGTTCATGGTAAAGTTCTTATGAATGTCAGGAGGGGCTCCATTATTTTCCTTATGTTTTGTCTCTAGGTAGTAATATATATGATTTGAAACATGTCCTAATTCAGGAAGCACAGCATTTGCATACATCAGTTGATTTCTTGGAACATTAACATGAGGGGCGTATCTGCT
Organism: Chloroflexota bacterium; assembly: GCA_039029935.1. Classification (GTDB taxonomy): domain Bacteria; phylum Chloroflexota; class Anaerolineae; order Caldilineales; family Caldilineaceae. The sequence goes on along the minus strand of JBCCFC010000909.1, from coordinate 4,429 downwards.
ACTGCGAACCCAGCTTTGATGCTGACTAACGGAGAATGTCCCCCCAGAAAAGTCGGCAAGAATCTCTTCATGTTTATTGACTAAAATTTCTCCGCTGATTGGTTGCACTGACTCCAGATCGCTGTATGCAAAGACCAGTCTATCTTTAACGTAATCCTCTTTACTACCGTTATTCTCGTTACCTGGTTGTTTTGGTTTGTGATCTAAATAGAAATTCAAAAAGAATGTCTGCGGGAGAATACTCGCCCCTTGAACATAGGCCAAAAATTGTAGACCAGGCATCTTCTTAGAATAGGACAAGAAGGTGTTTGTGACCGTTTGTTGAACCACATCAGTACCCGTAGCAGCTATCGTACAAAACCCACCTTGCATTTGTGTATCCATGACCATCACCGCAGGATAATTTTCAATTCTCATATCCCCGTCTACCTCCCCCAGGTCTATATGAGGAGCCTTATAGAGAATATGTTGAATGCTAACGATTTTTTTCTCCTGTTTATACACACGTAGCATTGCTGGTGTTGAGTGCAAAAAAGCATTTACGTTCTGTTCATATGGATTTGTCATTGGTTTCCCCTTTGGTGTATATACAATGTGCGGCTTGGATATCTATAGGACCTAAGCCAATTAGACAGATAGGTTAATTGCCCAAAGTGTACAGTATTTATAGAGTTAAGACAAATACAAATACGTATCTTCTTATCTATATTGTATTGTCATCTGTTGTCTGTGCTTACGTACAGTATACACCAAAATCGGCGATGAAAACTCCGAGAAGTCTCTGGAAAGTCTCCGGAAAGTCTCCGGAAAGTCTCCGGAGACTCTCCGGAAAGTCTCCGGAAACCTTGAAGAGTTGAAAGTTGAAAGCTGAAAGTTGATTGTTTACTAATCACTAATCACTAATCATTAATCACTAATCACTAATCACTCTTTCAACTCTTCATTATTTCAGCATGCACTCGTACATTTTCCATAAACGATGACCGCCATGTCTTATTCGATAGACGACGTGCATACATATGCAACAACCTCATGCTCCCATCAAGCAACGACCTTGCCCGTATATCCTTATCGGCATGCAGTACACAATAGCAATGCCAATACAATTCAAACGGTGCATAAAATACATGTGGCGTATCGGCGTGGCGTTCAACATAAGGCAGCACCTCGTCCATCAGATACAGGGCTGCGTCCAGATCGCCAGACTGTTGCAGGGCATAGGCCAACCCAGCGCGGGTGTGCATTGCCAGTGACTCGTTGTATGCTGCTTGCTCATCCGTTGATGTGTAGAAGGCAAGCGCATGTTGATAATGGGGGATGCTTGCGTCATATCGGCCCCATGCACGGTAGATATCGGCGGCGTGGATGGAAAACTGGTCATGGTCGTGAGCTGTTCCGGAGGAAAACGTGATTTTCTTGGCTTCATCCAGATGGTTCAGGGCCTCTTGATAGATACCCCAGAGACGATAGTTGATTGCCATACCCACCAGACACTGCTGTTGCTTTTTGCGCGCACCGATATCGCGGCTGAGGTACAATGCTTTGTCATAGTCCCAATACGCCTGCTGGTATTGCCCAACCTTGGTGTGGACCATGCCCAGCAGATAGTGACAGTCAATCTGTGTCCATTTGTCACCGATGTCCTCATAGAAATGCAGCGCATTGCGACCAAGGACGGCGGCTTCTTCATAACTGCCTGTTTGTAGAGACAGATAGCCATTGCTTAATACTGCTTTTTGGCCGTTGATATCATCATCAAGCGTACCACTCAGTGCCATTACCTGCTCCACATAGGACGTTGCCCCGGTTTGTTGGGGTAAGTCTTTGGTGATCGTTGCCAAGCTATGCAGACAGTCGATTTCTTTATGACGATTGTTTGTCTGGCGATAGTATGCCTGCGCCTGTTGTACATCCTGGATGGCCTGTTGAGGCTGGCCGTTGTGGAAATGGATGTCACCACGCAGATGTAGACAGTCAGCGATTAAATTTTGATTGGATGGGCTATGTGTGTTCTGCTGGGCCAAAGTGAGGGCATGGTTAATCTGTGTCCCCGCAGCTTGACCGTCGCCTTGCATGGACAGACCACGTGCCCACACCCAATGTGCAAAGGCTTGTACATCCGTGTCCTCTGTGTTGACCATCTGCACCATCTCAATGGCTCTGGCTGGATTGCCCAATAGCGTGTATAAAAAACTTTGGGCAACAAACAAGGCTGCCTCGAACTCACGCGAGGATGTATCGACCTGCTGTATTGGGGTTGTGTACGGTTGGGATTCTGCTGTGTGAGCCAGTGCCGTGTGGGTCAGTGCCGCCATCGCCTCTTGATAGCGACCCTGCAACTGATGAAGATGGACAAATGCATCCAGGCTTTTTGCCATTGGTGTCACCACTCCTTGCTGGCTCGCAAAGTGCCATGCTTGCTGGATATTGCTCAGGTCAGGCGTGAGCATTGTCACCGTTTCAAGGGACGTTGGTCCCTGTAGCGCCTCTGTGAATGTTGATAGTCGCTCTAAATAGAACTGCATATGTTTGCCCAGTACGCTGGGACGCCAATCTTCAGCAGATTGTGGAAGACGTTCTGTTCCCATAAAGGTGTCAGTACTAAATTTTTCAGTACCAAATTTTTCAGTGCCAAATTTTTCAGTGCCAAATTTTTCAGTGCCAAACTGGCGCAGTAATTCATGAATCTCATAGCGACCTTGGTCAACTTGGCGAATGAGTGACTGGTTATGTAATTGCTTGATATGGCGAATGGATGCGCCAGCTACTTGTCGGGCGGCTTGCATGGTGAAACTGCCGCGAAAGATGGTCAGCTTTTGGAAAACAAGTTGCAGTGAACTGTTGAGTCGCTGCCATGATTGTTCAAAAACGATACGGATACTACGCTGACGTGGTGGCAGGTTGAGCCACTCGGTTTCCAACACATCCAATCCTTCTTGACATTCTTCCAGCAGTTCATCTGGCTCCATGAAGTCCATCTGTGACGCCCCCAGTACAATCGCCAATGGGGTCCCTTGCACCAATGTACAAAACTGCACAATCGGCATCTGGTTTTCTGTGGTGAGTTCAAAATCGCGGTCGATGCGTTGGGCGACCTGTTCAAAGAGTTGTATTGCGTCACTCTGTCGAAGAGTCGCTAAATCATATGTTGGACTATCTGCATTACTGAGCTCGTCAAGGCCAAAGAGATTGCTCTTTTGCGTTGCTGGTAGAGACATACCCGTCAAGTTAAAAATATACTCAGATTGCATCTGGAGCGGCTGGCGTGATGTCACCATGAATTGCACTTGGGGCGCCGCCTGTAGAAGCTGTGAGATGAGCTGGCTTGCGCTGGGTCCAGAGATAGCATTGCGCTGCGAGGGCGATGTTGTGTCTAGCAAATGTTCCATGTTGTCGAGGACAATGAGCATGTTTTTTGATGCAAGATAGTTGCATAGCTGCGTCACGAAATCGCGCTGTTCAGTGGCAACCAGGTCCAACGCCTGCATGAGGACGGCTGGCAATTGGTCCACCGATGGGACATCCACAAGCGAGACATAGAGAATTTGCTGGGGTAACGTTTGCGCTATCATTGCGCGTTCACCCGCTTCTTTTTGGTTAAGCTCACCGATGCGTCTGGCCGCTTCAATCGCCAAATAGGTTTTGCCTGTCCCCCCCAACCCGACAACCGTGACTAATCGATGTCCCTGTGTATGGACCTGTTCCACCAAGGCAACCAGTTCGCTTTGCCGACCGACAAAGGGTGTTGTGAAGATGGGCAACATCGCAATTGCTGGAACCGCCTCGTCATTATCCTGTGTAGCACTATCCCCTAGCTGTTGAATGGCTGCATACGCCGCTTCTGTTTCTGGAGATGGCGGTGCGCCCCACTCTTCATCCAGCATCTCGACAAGCGCATCGTAGACTGTATGGGCTTCTTGTCGGCGACCACTATGGGCCAAAAAGAGCATCAACTCGCATCGAGCCTCTTCATCCAATGGATCAAACGACACCACTTGTTCCGCAAACGAGATGCCATCGGCATAACGCCCCTGAGTTTTACAAAATGCAATCATCCCCCGCAAGCCATCCAGCAGCGTCTGCTCCAAGCCATCCCGCTGTGCATACAGCCAATCCGTAAAATTGGGCGCACCGTCAGCGTCAAGCTTGTCTAAAAAGGGACCCTTGTACAGGTCCAGCATGGCAAGCAGTGCCTCTTCATAGACATAGGGTTGTGTAATCAGCCCTGGGATGCTATCTATCCCCAATATCCCTGAAGATTGTGTACTCGCCTTCGCTGTACTGTGATGGTTTGTCATTGTATCGGCCAGCTGATCCGCCAATGACTGGAATGCCAAAACATCTACCCAGACATCATCGCTGGGTTTAAACCCAATGGTCTGTTGCGTAATCGTGATATAGGGTTTGATGCCCCGGCTTCGCGGTCACC
>JBCCFC010000908.1:0-5823 GCA_039029935.1 Chloroflexota bacterium | reverse complement strand
ATAGGAAAGTATAAACCAGTATCACAGATTGGTTATCTGTGACGCAGGTAGCCAACCTGCGATACTGTCCTTGAATAGCCTAAACTATATTTACTGTTGTACCCAATATTGGCAGTACAACCTAATTTGTATGATGCTTCATTACGTGATTAGTAACACAGTTCCCCTATGATTACAGCAGGGTATACTACTTTAAATTCGATGAAAACAAAAAATTTCATGCCGCTCAATTGCATTAGAAGGCAAGATTGTGACACAATTTTTATTTTTGTGACAGTTTTTATTGAATATACTCTTCGGACAACTCGATTGAATCCCTATGCATCCACTTCAACGAGTGATTGAACAGGTGCGTTCCCTTGAACCATCAAAACTTTGCGGGCGCAAATGGGTCCCCAAGCCACCCCTGTCTAAGCCCACGCCAGTAACCGCGTACCGCATCCCACTGCCCATTTTTTGCCAAGCGCAGGGTCCAGCGCGATGCACTCAGTAGTCGATAGGGGATAATCAGTGGGGCTTGCCATGCACTCATCTGTTTGCGAAAATAGCGTCCGCTACTGACGGCAACATGAAAGCGTTCGGCTGGACTGTGCGCCCCACCACTGCTCTGTGACACTTTATGCCAGATCGCCGCCTTTGGAACCACCATCAGGCGATATCCTGCACGCATTGCATTGACACATAAATCAAGGTCCTCATAATACATAAAATAGCGCTCATCAAATAGACCCGCTTTTGCAAAGACCTCGGCGCGAATCAATAGTGTGCAACCCGTCAAGACTTGCCGTTCAAAGGGTTTGTCAGGCAACGGAGTCCCTTGCCCATGATTCCCCGTCATCTCCATCAGTACCCAATTAAAGCCGCCTCCTGTTGACCAGATGGTTTCGGGGGCATCGGCGTAGTAAATCGCCGGAGCCATCAACCCGATATCTTCCTGTGCATGACAAAGCATCCGCCGCACAAAGTCAGGACCCACCAGCGTATCGTTATTGAGTAGACAGACATAGTCTACATTGTTGTCAAGTGCCTGTTGAATGCCTGCATTCATGCCACCACCAAAACCGCGATTCTGGGTGAGGGCGACGATGGCAATGTCAGGATACACCGACTGAATTTGTTCAATTGAGCCATCGGTCGAGCCGTTATCGACCACAATGGCTTTTGTTTGTAGCTGTTGACCTTGATGAATGCCTTCTGGAATTTGTTGCGGCATCTCTGTCACTGCGAGAATATTCTGCTCATATAAAGAAGCCAAACAGTCCAGCGTGTCCTGCCAGCGATTCCAATTGAGTATGACAATGGTTACGTGTATCATGAATGGGTTGCTCCGTAGGCTCTACAGACGAATTCGCTATGGAATGTGTTCCCATAAAAATAAGCTACCCTGTAGGGGCAATTTATCCAAGGATAGCCTGTATTGTTGGCTCCCAGGTTTGTTTAATGTACTCCCATGACATCTGTTCATCTTGTAACGTCGCTTCGGTATCCGCCTGAGCTTGCATCGCTCTCTGAATCGCGTGGGCAATGGCTTGTGGTCGTGAATCTTGAGATTGTGCAATATCCGCCGATGAGACTGCCCGCAAACCAAACCCATTCGCCATACCCAGCACAGCACTCCCCGTTTCATAGAGATAGGGCGCGACCAACAGATCGGCTGCTGAAAAATAGAGGGCGACCCTTTCTTTGGGGATGTAACGATCATCGATCACCACTAAATCACCCAGCGTGTGTGTTTCAATGATATCCAGATAGGGTTGCTTCTCATCCCAAAATTCACCGGCAATGAGCAGGCAAAATGGCTGTACTCCTTGCATATCACGAAGGTGAGACAACGCATGTAATAAATCCTTCAACCCTTTGTACTGCCGGACGATGCCAAAAAAGAGCAGTACATAGACATCGTCAGGGATATCCAGTGTGGCACGAGCCTCGGCTCTGGGCAACCGTAAATCGGCCAACGTATCATACTCTGGATGAGGTACGACGACACTGTGGGCATTGGGTAAAAACGAGTGTAGTCGTATCCGTTCGGACTCGGATTGTACCAAATAACGATGCCCTAATCCGATGGCGCAGGTTGCCACAAGTGGGTCCCACCAACGGGTTTCATGGGGCAAAACGTTGTGACAGAGAATCACCAACGTGTTTTTTTTCGGTGTTATTTTTTTTGTTGCAAAGAGATTCCGCGTCCAGTTCCAAACACCGACAAGACCGCAAAGGGGCGCAAAAAATGATGTCCACCACTGGAGAATCACCACATCCGGTTGGTATTGGTTTAGTTGGTAGAGTGTATAAAACCATGTCAGCGGGTTGATTGAGTCGATCCAATAATTTGGTTGGACAGCCAGGTCGGATTGTTGTTTGTTTGTTTGGGATGTAGGTTCTTTATCGCTTTCGCCGGGAAAAAGAAAGTTAGGATATTGTCGGCTATACGAAATCAGTAGGATATCCGATTCCGCTTCCAGAGCGCGACATAGGAAGTCCGTATATTGCGCAATCCCACCCCGATATGGATACACAGGCCCAATAATCGCAACCCGCTTCTCTTCACCCTTCTGGCTTTCACCCTTCACCCTTCTACCCTTCACCCTTCCCAATTTCACCCTTCTCAACATCCTGCCTACGCAAACGATACAGAACCTCTTCCAAAATTTTGCGATTGAACCCGATGATATCCGCAACCAACCCAATCAACAACGTTTGGACACCAATAATCAATAGAATCGCTGCAAGGATGAGCGATTGGATATGTCCAGCACCCATGTTATTGAGATAGAAATAAAGAAAGCGAACGCCAATGGCTGCACCACAAAAAATAGAAATGCTGCCGATGATGGAAAAGACGCGTAAGGGCCGGTAGAGCGCATAGGCGCGAATAATGGTCACGCCCGACTGGGTGAGATAACTTTTGAGGTCCTTCATCAGTCGTGATGGGCGAGTGGGCAGATTGGTACGGATGGGGACGTTTTCCAGTGGGATACCATTGGCACCAGCTTGAATCAGCGTCTCTAGTGTATAGGAATAGCGACTGAGGACCAGCATCTGCATGGCCGCGTCACGGGTGAATGCGCGGAACCCACTGGGCGCATCGGGTGTATGGATGCCTGACACTTGCGAAACCACCCAACTACCCAACCCCTGTAACATGCGCTTCAGCGGCGAGAAGACGGCCAATTTACTGGCGCCACGATCCCCGACCACAATCTGCGCACGGCTTGCCAAAATTGGCTCTACCAGTTTTTCGATATCACCGCCATAATACTGATTGTCGCCGTCGGTATTGACAATAATATCGGCACCTCGACGGAGGCATGCTTCTATTCCTGTTGAAAAGGCATAGGCCAATTGACGATTTTGTGGTAGCTGAATGATGTGATGCACCCCAATGTCTCGCGCCACCTCCGCCGTGCCATCCGTGCTGCCATCATCAATAATGAGATACTCGATGACATCAATGCCCGGCAGCGAGCGCGGCAAATCCGCCACCGTCTGCGGCAATGTCTCCGCTTCGTTGAAACATGGAATTTGAATAATGAGTTTCATGTGAATAGTGAATAGTGAATAGTGAATAGTGAATAGTGAACAACATTATCAATGTTAATTACACCATCACACTATCACACCATCACACCATCACACCCCTACACCATCACACCTTAGACCCTGGTGCTTGATTCGTGTCCCGTTGCAATGCCCGCTGCCGGTTGCCCATCAGCCCACCAAAGAACATCTGCTGGAGTAGACCTTGACCTTCTTGTTTGGTGATCTCCACTTCAGAGGGATCATCCCAGCGTTTGAGATTGGCCTTGGCTTCCCAATCCTCACGAGCGGTCGCCAACTGCTCGAACAATGTTAATAATTGTGGGCTTTCGCTCTCCTCAGATGGAGTTTCAGCAGGTAACTCAGAGGGCAAATCATGCAATAGCTGTCGCCACTCACTCAGTAGGGCTTGCATCATGTCCAAGCGCAGCAGCAAATTTTGCCGATTGGCCGTGATGCCATCGTATAGCTGTTGTGCGCCGTGACGGAACTCGGTGGCATTGGCAAAAGTACGGCCAGCTAGTTGACGCGCCTCGCTCCATGCTGGACCACTGCTATTGATCTGCATCAACCCCACCGCCAACATCTGTGGTAACTGATCCACCCCTGCGACCAGACCATCATGCTCGGCAGCATCCATAAAGAGCGGTTTTGCCCCCAAACGCTCTACAAAGTCACAGGCCAGTTGGACAGCATCCGGTGCTGTCTTTGTGCCTGTAGTGACGCAAAAGGTGCAGTCTTTAAAAAGGTCTGCTCGTGTCTCTAAGGTCCCACCAATGCCCGTCAGCACTGGATGTCCGGCAACAAAGTGTACACCCACAAAGTGTTTGTCCGCCAACTCAATGATTGGTTGCAAGACATCATTGATAGCAAAGACCAAACAGCCTTCCTTCAAATCTTCGGCAATGAGGCTAAACAACTCAGCCATTTCACTCAGGGGGACAGCCAGAATGATCATATCCGCATCTTCACAGGCACGATGTATATTCCACATAGTACGGTGAATGCTACCCGTGCGTTCGGCAACCCGTGTCACATCTGGCTCCTTGTCATGGCCGATAATTTCAAAGTTGCCCTCTTCTTTTTGTAGTCCTAGTCCAATGCTGGAGCCTGTTACCCCCAGACCGATAATCGTTATTTTTGGTTTTGACATAGTATCCTTAGTTGCCATTGTTCAAACCCCTCCCTAACCCTCCCCTGCTAGGCGAGGGAACAGGTCTTCCCCCTAGCAGGAGGTTAGGAGGGGCTTAGTTCTGCCCATCTGCCCACTGTAGTGCCCGCAGCAATGAATATCGTTCTGCCAGCCTCATATCTGTGCCATGCGCAGGCGATAGTACTTGACCCTCTTTGTCTTGATGATGTGCAATCAGCCAGCAAACCAATTGGCTACATCCAGCGTCTGCCGCCATCTGCGCCCCAATTGCAGGGTGCATGAGATGGACATGACACACATAACCCACACGATTTGCCAACCCCTTCACACCGTCATTTGGTGTGGGTGTATCTGTAGCAATTCGTGTTAATAGTGTAGGCACAAGGGTTTCACCCGCAACCACACCTGTGCGCACCCAACTGTTGAGCGTAACCCCCACCTTGGCGGTCTCGCTTTTGCCCACATCGTGTAGCAACGCTGCCATCGCTAATGCAGTGTTCTGGTCGTTCTGTTTAGCTGACACTTTTGTAGCTGACACTCTTTTAGCTGATGCTTTTGATGCCATCTCCGCCAAAGTGGGAAGGCGTTCCGCCTCAGTCAACGTATAGAGTACATTTAGACTGTGACGTTGAATATCCACAGGCATTTGTGTAAACAATTGATAAGAGGCATCCTCCAGAAATCCGGCGACGTGTTCATACTCCAACGCTGTGACCTGCGCCCGAATTCCTTGACGAAATTGGCGAACCCGATAGGATAAATTGAATAAATGCATGTCAGACAACTATCTAGGACAAAACGACTAGATTCATCAACCCATTGAAAAACGCATCTGTTGGTCCGTGAATAATCTCCGGGGCGGAGAACACCACAAATAATAGCATGAACAGACCAAACTGGCTCAGTATCGCTTGCGCTTGACGGTTGTCTCCGGGGAGCAGGGCAAATAAAATATGTGACCCGTCCAGAGGCGGTATCGGGATTAGATTGAAGACAAAGAGCAATACATTGATATAGGCAAACTCAAGGAGTATACTCAGCAACAACTCCCCCTCGCCAAAGAAAAAGTAACCAGAGTCTCTCAAGAGCCGAATCACAAAAAATCTATCTTCGCCGTCAACCAGGAGGTT
>JBCCFC010000907.1:0-5828 GCA_039029935.1 Chloroflexota bacterium | reverse complement strand
TTCTTGGGTTTACTTAATTGATGTTTTCATTGTTTAGTATATTTTGTAGTCTATCAAAGTTTGGATAGACTAACAATTTCTGCGGACAGACGCAGTAACGTACTCATTGCAACCATTCTGAAAACCATTCTGAAAACTATGCCAAAACGATACTGGTTACAATACCAATTCAACAACACAGCCAAGATCGAACTCATCACGTTCTTCTCTAGCCTCTATATCTATAGCCATGTGGGAACGCTCTATCTCCAAGAACGCGGCCTCAATCTGCTCCAGGTCAATTCGATTTGGTCCATCATCGTCGGCACAATGTTTGTGGTTGAAGTACCCACAGGCATCATTGCCGACAGAATTGGACGCAAACAGTCCATCATCGTGGCCTTGGCGTTCCAGGTACTCGGTGAGGTCCTCTATCTCTTTTCGCGCAGCTATTGGGCCTTTGTCTTAATCTCCATCATCGCTGGCGTTGGCTTTGCCTTTCTCTCTGGCTGTGTTGAAGCGTTGGTCTATGATTCATTAGAAGGGGAAGACCGTGAGCAACAGATGAAAAAAGCGATGGGACTGAATGGCATGGCCTTTCAATTTGCCTTTTTTCTTGCACCAATTCTGGGCAGCCTACTGGTCCCCATCTACACATTAGACCGTTTCCTGATAGCTGTCTTCCTCACGGCCTGTAGTGTGGGCGTTGCGTTGCTCATCGCCTGTACGCTGGTGGAGCCATCCAGAGCAAATGTTCAGGCAGAGGCCCTGGCAAATTCACAGACAGATACGCAGACAGATACACAGACAAATACACAGACAGATACGCAGACAGATACACAATCCTCTCTGGCTCTTCTACGGGATGGTGTGCAGCATCTACGCGGGAGTCGTCTTCTACAATGGTTACTACTCATCGGTGTCTTTACCGCCACCTTTTCCGCACCGCTTGTGGGACTCTATCAGCCGTACTTTGCCCAGTTTCACATCGAAGCCTTCTGGATGGGCATCGCCTTTGCCATCGCCGCGCTGGTTGCAGGCATAAGCGAGCGGTATGTCTATAAACTGGAGGAATGGCTTGGCGCAAGAATGGGGCTATTTATGACCACCATTCTGCCGGGTCTCTTCTATATTCTCTTTGGGTTGGTTACAAGTATCCCTGCCGTCTTTCTGCTCTTCATCCTCACCTATAGCACAACCACGCTCAAAAATCCACTGCTCTCCGCCTATCAGAACGAACTCATCCATTCCGAGAATCGTGCAACGGTCCTCTCACTAATCAACCTTGTGAATAGCCTCTATGTTGCTGTGATGACGCTGGCGATGGGGTGGTTGGCGGATATTCAGATCAGTTATGGTTTTATATTTGTTGGCGTGATTATTGTGGTGGCAACGGTGGTGCTGCGGGTGGATCGGGTGGGGTTGTATCAGGGATCTGTCCAGCCATCAGAGAAATAAACGTCTATGCCAACACCTTCGCTCGCCCCTCTTCTGACAACGCGCTCACACCACTCAAATGGGCATCCGTGTTTGATTCAGACGGTAGAATGATGGACTGGGTTTGGTGATTTACATGGTGATGTCCGTTTGGATGATGCCCGTTTGGATGATGTCCATTTGGATGATGTCCATTTCCCTGATGACCATTCTGGTGCATGTGTGGCATCTGTCCATCATCCTTGTCTTGTGTTTCTTCCACGGGCATATCAATCAATCGTTCCCAAATAGGATGTGTACGTTTGCGTCGTCCAAGGCTATGGACAATACTCAGGTTGCGCCCCAGGGCCATTTGCATGACCACACCACGCAGCGATGTGACTTCATCGACAATGTAGTGGAAGCGGTCGGCAGGCAGGGTCAACACCAATGTGGGGCGTTTGGTGACAATGGTGGCCGAGCGTTTATTGCCATGCAACAGCGCGCCCTCGCCAAAGTAATCGCCGTCCTGTAACTCGGCCAATTCAATTGTGCGGTCACTGGCTCCCGAGGCGGAGACGGCCACACGACCACGCACGATGATGTAGAAGGAGTCACCAACATCCCCTTGCTCAAAGAGTGTTTCATTGGCGGGATAATACTTGGAGACAAACTCGGTTGCCAATTGCTCCAACGTGTCTAAGTCAAGCTGGCGGAAGAGCGGGATTGTCTGGAGCCGCTCGCTGCGTACCTGCGCATGGAGACCATCGGCACTGATGATAAAGCCTGTCTGCATCTGCCAGAATGAGCGATATAGCCCTTCTTTTGCGACTAGGCTTTCATGGGTTCCTGATTCGACAATTGTACCTTCATCCATCACGACAATCTGGTCGGCAAAGGCGGCGGAACTGAGTCGGTGTGTCACCAAAATCACCGTGCTGGTCTTGGTCAACTGCTGAATGGTCTGGTTGATGGATGCTTCCGCTTCGGGGTCCAATGAGGCGGTCACTTCGTCCAACAACAGAATTCTGGGTTTGCGCAAAATCGCACGGGCAATGGCGATACGCTGTAGCTGCCCCTCGGAGAAGACATCACCGTCATCACCAATCATGGTGTCATAGCCATCGGGCAGGCTGGTAATATAGGGGTGGATGCCTGCAGCCTGTGTGGCATGGATAATGTCCTCAATGGTCGCATCATCGTTGGCAAGCAGGAGATTGTCGCGGATACTGGCGTGCAAAAGCGGGGTATGTTGAAAGACGGTTCCAATCTTCTCGCGCAGCGATTTGTGGCTGAATTCGGAAAGCTTGATGCCATCAAAATCAATGACGCCACCGGATGGCTCGTAAAAGCGCAACAGGAGCCGCAGCAAAGTGCTTTTGCCCGAACCGCTACGTCCAACAATCGCCAATGAACGTCCGATGGGAATGGTGAGGTTAAGCTTGTTTAAAATGCGTATATCCTCAGTATATCCAAAGGTGACATCTTTAAAGCGAATTTCTTGTCCTCGCTCTGGCCGAGGTAGCTCGGTCAGATGGGTTTCCGATTCGGATGGGGCAGCCTGTGCCATCATCCGCTCCATTGCCTCTAGCCCAGACGCGGCATTGATTGAGTCCTGTAAATAGCGCCAGAAGGTGTCGATGACACTGCCAAGTTTGGGGATAATCAAGATAAAGGCAGAAAAATCGCCAATCGTCAACTGACCAATAAAGACGAGATAGGCCCCCATGCCGATGGAGAAGGCGTTGACCAAACTTTGCTGATTTTCAGAGGTGACGCTGACCATACTGAGCAGAAATGGCGGTTTGCGTAGTCCTTCTCGGAAATTTTGCCAACGACTCTTTTTTGTATTGGGGTCATAGCGCAGCACCTTCTCGGTGAAATGATTGAGCGATGTCTCACCCAGACCAAAGGCGCGGGTAATTTCTTGGACATTCACCTGATCTTGTACTGCCGAGACAATGGCAAGGTCCTCGCTGGTTTCCTCGGAACTGGCAACCGTTGCTCGCTGGAGTGCGCCTTGTGAGAAATAGATGGTTAAGGGGATGAGGATGGTGATGGTGAGCGCAAAGGGCCAGTTGAGCAAGAAGAGGGTTGTGAGCAACACAGCAGACGTGAGAAAGGCGGCTAACCCCCGTATAAAGAGATCGCGCAAGGATTCCAGCACATCCATCAACTCATGGGCAAACAAGCCTGCAATCATGCCCGGTTCAACCTTATCAAAGTAATCACTGGGTAGCCGTTGCACATGATCAAAGAGCATGATGCGCAATGTACGCTTGAGTGCGCTGCCCAATTGTGCGCGTATATAGGCTTGCCACACACGCACAATAATAAGGATGATATATAGCCCTACCATCAGGAACAACGTTTTCCAGAGCAGTGACGCAGTTTCATCTTGATTGCTTAAGACATCATCAATCAAAAAACGCAACAGCAGGGGTAGGGCTGTTTCAAAAGCAACGATATAGGCTACTGTGCAGAACAGATGCACATGATACGACACATAGGGTCGTAGGTAGACCAGAATGCCTTGTTTGAGAAAATAAAACAAGCTACCTGGCGTATCTGTCTTGTTTGTATATGTCATAAAGTATAGTAAATAGTGAATAGTGAATAGTGATGAGTGAATAGTGATAAGTGATGAGTGAATAGTAAACAATCAACTCTTCAACTCTTCAACTCTTCAACCTTGCAACCTGCAACATTCTAATCAACTCGCATCAACTGACCAATCAGCCGTCGCAATGCAACCGTCAACACATGATCTGGATAGCGCATGGAAAACATGCCATCGCCATCAAAGTTTGCCACCATCTCTGTGAATGGCAACATCTCCGTGATGTCGCAGTGAAAGGCTTCTTCTGCTTGCGCTCGTATTTCCTCGAAATTATCCTTACTGGACACTTGATTCAAGAGCAGCATGATACGGTCCATCCCCAAGCGCCTTGCTACTTGTAGCGAGATACTGGCACCTTCATAATCGCGCACGTCAGGCCGCATCATCAACAACACCGTATGCGCCATCTCCATTGCCAGTAGTGCTTCTTCATTCATACCCGAATGCGTGTCAATCAGCAATACGTCCAGATGCAACCGCTCCGCAAAGAGCCGAAAACTGTCGGTCAACATGTGTGCGTCATAGCCTTGGCTCAAAATCTGCGCCATCTCTCCGGGTTCGGTGCTGGCAGGCAACAGCCACATGCGCCCCATCACCTCTGTGCTCAGATGTGGTGTGACATCATAGGTTGGTTGTTCGATATCCACTTTCTGCCACAGGAAATCATTGAGCGTTGAGGAGAATGAATGCCCTCTACGACCCAAGAGTGCATGTAGCCCCGGTGATTGTAGATTGGTATCAATCATACCCACGCGCTGACCACCTGCAGCCAGTAATGCCGCAAGATTGGCTGTCACAAAGGACTTCCCTGTACCACCATGAAATGAATGGACAGTAATAATTTGTGTTGGGCGTACGCGTGCCAGCCGGGGCATCGTTGGCATCTCGCTCATGGTAGCCTGTGATGCCGCCTGTTCATCCATCCCCGTGATGGGCAAGAAGCGGCTGGTTCCCGTCATCTGCGCCGTGTGTGCGCTCTGTAATGCTTCATCCAGCACAAAACGTAGCTCTTCAATCTGTGCACGCATCCGCTGCTCCGAAACCTTGCGGTCGGTGACATCATAGAGCGCAATCAGGATAGCATCCTCTTCGTCATAGGCCAACGAACGCACAGACAAGGAGACCCACCGTTCTTTCGTCTCTTGGCCCCCAGGTAGGGGTGTGGGTGCGCGTAATACAACCTCAAAGGCATCAATCGAGCTAGCAGTGTGTATTTGTTCAAGCAGATCGCGCCATCGAGAGACATCGACAAAGAATGATGGGAGCATTTGGCCGAGGGTAGACTCGTTGCTCTCCTCTTGGTAAAATAGCTCATTGACCAAATCATTGGCGTAGCGTATTCTGCCATCCGAAATCCGGCTAATCAGCATGGGGACTGGGGTGGCCTCGACAATTAGGCGTAGCCGCTGTTCGCTTTCTTCTTGTAGCTTTGTCTTCTCTTCAACCAATGTTTTCACATTTAATTGTGTCTGGATGCGAGCGACAAGTTCCTCGCGTGCAATCGGTTTAGTCAAGTAATCATTTGCTCCCATATTTAACCCGGTCACTACATCCGTCACCTGTGTCTTTGCCGTCAACAGGATCACGGGCAGTTCGCTGGGCAAGAATTGTGTACGCACTTTTTCACAAACCTCATACCCCGTCATGCGAGGCATCATCACATCTAAAATAATCAAATCGGGTGCTGGTCCATTCTCAATAATCTGCAACGCCTCGACTCCTGTCGCCGCCTCGACCAGCGCATAATTATAAGCAGCGAGATAATTTGATAACACTTGCAGATTGACAGGTTCATCATCAACCAGCAAAATCC
>JBCCFC010000906.1:0-5834 GCA_039029935.1 Chloroflexota bacterium | reverse complement strand
TGAGATGTAGTGTTCGGTCTCAATCGGCTGTAGATTCTCATCAGCCACATAGACCTCAATCGAAACCTCCTCACCCTCTTGGACATCCTTCAGTAGACCAAAGGTGATCTCAAGCCCTTCGCCAGCAATGCGGTTCAACTCAGCCTCGGTCAACGCACGCAAATCCAAGAAACATTGGGTACTTGTCTCCGTACAAGGAATGAGGTCATCCTGTGTCATGCTGGCGGCACGAACCACCAATGGAACCTCAAACCATAGATATGGGCTATCGACTTTGACCAATTTCTTCGATTTCCAGACAACAATGTCAACAGGTGGTATCCCCGCAACAACCTCTACCTGAGGCAATGTAATCCATGTTTTCTTCTGGAACCCCTGCAACAACACTTCGTCTTTGATTGCTGCCCAAATCAAATCTAGTGACGGTTGTATACTTGGCTCAGGGGTAACCGTTGCAGTATTAGTTGGCATAGCCGTTGCAGTATGGGTTGCAGTGGCTGTACTGGTGGCTGTACTGGTCGATGTACTCGTTGCTGTTGGTGGCACAGGCGTACTCGTTGCCGTCGGCGTACTTGTCCATGTACTGGTGGCTGTAGGCACAGGTGTATTTGTCGGTGTATTGGTAGCCGTTGGCACGGGTGTATTTGTCGCCGTGCTGGTCGCCGTTGATGTACTGGTGGCTGTACCCGTCGGTGTAGATGTGCCTGTTGGTGTGGATGTACTCGTGGGTGTTGCCGTTGGATAGTTGTCATCCACAATGGTGCCGATACCTACACTGTCCGCAATCGCGGCATTGCTGGCATTGCTCAACACCAGTTTCAATTTGCGGTTGCCCTGCCCAATGGCGTGGTTGACAATCGGGACAGAGGCGGTTTTGCTGGTTTCTCCCGGTGCAAACGTAAACGTGCCCCTTGTGTCTGTAAAATCATCTGGACTTGTTGTGTTAACTCCCTCGGTGTAATAGCTTACCTGAACAGTGTTGACAGACGGGCCAGAGAGTGTCACTTGGAAGTTTAGGTGCCCACTTGTTTCGTTGGCAGACGTATCACCAACCGAGAGCGTACTGCTGTCATCATCGACAATGGTAGCGGTGGCTGTTGTGTTGACGAGTACACCATTGACCGCGTTGCTCAGGTTGAGAGCAAAGGTTTCGTTGCCTTCACTCCAGTTGTCATCGACAATCGGTATATCAATGTGTGTGCTGATGCTGCCTGTCAGAATCGTAGCTGTACCTGCCATGGGCGTAAAGTCGCTGTTCTCGGCGGCACTGGCCGGGCTACTTAAGGCCGTGACATAATCGACGCTGACAGTGCTTGTGTATGTTTGCGACAGCGTGAGCGTAAAGCGCACAACGCCTGCATCTTCGCTGATTGTAGGGTTGTTAGCGGTGATGCCTGGACCCTTGTCATCATCAACAATCGTGGCGATTGCCGTTGTGCTGACAAGTACACCATTGACCGCATTGCTCAGTTTGAGGACAAATGTTTCGTTGTTTTCATACCAGTTGTCGTTCACAATCGGTACATCAATATGTGTGCTGATGCTGCCTGTAAGAATCGTAGCTGTGCCTGCCATTGGTGTAAAGTCACTGTTCTCGGCGGCACTAGCAGGGTTGCTCAGTGCCGTGACATAATCCACACTGACGATGCCTGTGTACGTTTGCGACAGGGTCAGCGTAAAACGCATAATGCCTGAATCTTCACTGGTCGTAGGGTTGTCAGCGGTAATATCTGGACCCTTGTCATCATCAACAATCGTGGCGATTGCCGTTGTGCTGACAAGTACACCATTGGCTGCATTGCTCAGTTTGAGGATAAATGTTTCGTTATCTTCAACCCGATTGTCGTTCACAATCGGTACATCAATGTGTGTGCTGATGCTGCCTGTCGGAATGGTAGCTGTACCCGCCACTGGTGTAAAGTCACTGTTCTCGGTGGCACTAGCAAGGTTGCTCAGTACCGTGACATAATCCACACTGACGCTGTCTGTGTATGCTTCTAACAGGGTGAGCGTAAAACGCACGATGCCTGAATCTTCACTGACTGTAGAGTTGCCAGTGGTTATGTTTGGTCCCTGCCCTGCTCCGGGGCCGTTGATATGCAGTGATGTCACTAGGTTTCCGCTATTGTCTTTTTGAACGTGGAGAAAGTCGAGATCGCCATCGTTGTCTGCGTCCCCCCATGCCATTGCTCCAAAGGCTTGTTTTATGATGGTAACAGAGTTATCAATAGAGAAGCTACCACTACCATTATTCTCATACAACTTACTATTGAAGAGAAAGTCAAGGTCCCCATCGTTGTCTGCATCTCCCCATGCTACCGGACTTTGTTCTAGCCTAGAGCTAACTAGAGAGAATCCACCGTTCCCATTATTCTCATACAGATGGCCAGCAAGGAGAAAGTCGAGGTCCCCATCGTTGTCTGCATCTCCCCATGCCACACCGCTAGACGACAACCCTGTAATGGAGACAGAGTTATCGACAGAAAAGCCGCCGCTGCCATCGTTCACATACAATTCCGCCACCACGTTTCGACTACTGTTCATTCCGTTGAGGAGGAAGTCGAGGTCTCCATCGTTATCCGCATCCCCCCACGCGACTGAGCTAACCCACATCCCCGTGATGGAGACAGCATTATCGACAGAGAAGCCGCCGCTACCATCGTTCTTATAGAGTGCCGTCACGAAGCTGCTACAAAACCCACGGGCGCAGCCAGTGAGGAGGAAGTCGAGGTCCCCATCGTTGTCCGCATCTCCCCATGCCACGTCACCACCATATACGCCTGTGATGGCAACAGTATTATCGACAGAGAAGCCACCAAGACCATCGTTTACATACAACGCTGACACAGGATTGAGGCATAACGCAGTAGAGGCACAGCCAGAGAGAAGGAAGTCGAGGTCGCCATCGTTGTCCGCATCTCCCCATGCCACTGAGCTATAAGTCACCCCCGTGATGGTGACGGAGTCGTCAATAGAGAAGCCGCCACTGCCATCATTCACATACAGTGCTGAAACTAGGTTGGAGTTAGTGTCACGACCAGTGAGGAGAAAGTCGAGGTCTCCATCATTGTCTGCATCTCCCCATGCCACATCACCACGATATACACCTGTGATGGTGACGCTGGTATCTATCTCGAAGGTACGGTCGCCTAGCGGGTTGTCACCGCCTGCGATAAACCCCCACTGCTGGTCGTTGACCGCTTGGTTGCCTGTGTCGCTGATGCGGCTGGTGGCAACCACCTGCACAGGTTCGCCAACCCAGTAGCGGCGGTCAGGGGCGACCCTAATCGTACCCCCATTCACCGTCGCCGTCTCTGTAAAGTAGCCACGGAATGGGCTATGCACGGCAAAGGTGCGTGTGTTGACCGTGCTGGAACTGATATTGCTGTCAAAGGTGGCCGTGATGCTGGCATTTATATTGACGCCAATAGCATTGGTGATAGGCCCCTGACTGGTGATGGCTGCTTGGGCCGCAACCTCTGCAGTATTGACCGCAAGCCCCATGACAAGCAGGACGAACAGCGTTACGCCCCTGTAGAGATGTTGGCATCGTACGAGCTGCTGTACCATGATGCGATGCATAAACGATCCTTCTAACCGACTTCGGCCAGAACTGCTACTTGTGTTCCCGATGTTCATTGAATATTCCTCAAACGAATGAATGTGTGAAAAAGTTTGGGTATAGACAGCCACGCAAATAGCGATAATGGTGTTGATGATGATTGCAATGGTTGTATGTTTACATTTGTTATAGGATATACCAGTTTGGGTAGTTGTGACTCCGAAGAACCTCGGAAAATCCTCCGAAGTTTTTGGGTCTTATCGTCTAATGAAATTATGACAACGGATTTGGGAGTGGAACAGATTTTTTACGCGCCAAGACTAGAAATCCATTGTCGTATTCATTTTTTTCATTTTGATTTTTACGTAGAGGTCTCAACAGGACTGTTCAGCCAGTAAACGACGAGCCTTTTTTTGCAGAATAGAATGTTTTGTGTGGATGGTTGTGATGAAAGGCAACATTCTTACAAAATATCTTAGCACTTGTCAATGATTGGTGGATGCGCCATCAGAAAAAAGTAGTACGTCATTTGCCTGATGCGATCACCTATGTTTTTACAAACGAAATATAAAAAAAATTTGTTTCTTTATTTTACAATAATAAAACAGCTATAGAGTATTCATATTTCTATATAGGCAACTGCTGTCATTTTTAGAGAAGCCTCCATAGACTTATGCCATCATAGAGATTTGTGTACAGCCAAAACATATCATCAAAATGCCAGTTCCTATCGCTAAAAATAAATTTTTAACAAAAAAAGATTGTTTTTTGGATTACATCTTTCATTATACAGGGTTGGGGTGCGTAAAACTCCGAAGACTCTCTGAAAACCCTCCGAAATATAAAATGATTTTTTATGACATTTTGCTGTTTTTCATGAAGATATTTATGAAAAGTAATGCATCACAGAAGACAAAAAAACAGGCATTCCGGCTGTAATAGCCGGAATGCCTGTTTTTCATTCAAAACGGAAGAGTATCTAATTATCCATCACACCCACACACCCACACACCCACACACCATCACCGCCTCCGTCGCGGCTGTCGCTCTGGAATCGTCACAATAAACCGACTACCCTGACCGACTGTGCTAAGAAGCGAGACCTCGCCATGATGCATTTCGGTGAGGCGTTTGACAAGAGCCAGCCCAAGCCCGGTGCCGTTGTATTGGCGAGAGAGGCTGCTGTCGATTTGCTGGAAGGGTTGGAAGAGTTTGGGCATGTCCGGTTTGGCAATACCAATGCCTGTGTCCCAAACGCTAAATTCGACAAGCTGTATGGTCGGGTCGTCTTCGTCCTCCACGCGGTGTGCTTCTAGGCCAATCGACCCATTGTCGGGCGTAAACTTGACCGCGTTACTGAGCAAATTCACCAGTATTTGTTTAAGTCGGCGTGGGTCCGCCTCAATCTTGTTGAGTGATTCATCCAGATCGACACTGAGATCAAGCTGCTTACGCTCCGCCTCCTGCGTCACCATCACAATACTAGACTGGACAGTGGCCTCGATATCGGTCATGGCAAGCTCAAAGTGAAGTTCACCCGCTTCAATTTTGGCAACATCCAGCACATCATTGATCAGCGTCAACAGATGCTGCCCGCTCCGTTCAATAATTTTAAGCGAGTGCATTTGTTGATCATTGAGATTTCCATAAATCTGCTCACCCAGTGACTCGGACAAACCCAAAATGGCATTGAGCGGTGTCCGCAGTTCATGGCTCATGCTGGCAAGAAATTCATCTTTGAGTCGCGCCGAGCGTGCCAGCTTGATATTGGCCGCTTGCAGGTCAGCGGTACGCTCTTCAACACGCTCCGCCAATAGGCTGCGTTCATGGACCAGTGCCTCTTCAAAGCGCAGACGCTCGGCAATCTCCTGTTGCGAGGCGGCATAGAGCCGTGCATTGTCCAGCGCAATCGACGCCAAATGTGAGAAGCGCGTCATCAGATCAATTTCGTTTTTGGTAAAGGTGCGGCCTTTTTCATCATAAACCAATCCAATCACGCCCGTGACCGTTGCGCCAGAATAGATGGGGACACCGATGGCGGCTTGAAAGGCTGCGTGGTTGGCATAACGCGTGGTGCGGTTTTCCCATCTGTTATAGTCATCCAGAATCACGGTCTCGCCCGTGTCCCAGACATACCCGCCAATGCCTTCTCCATGTTTCATGGGCATCCCGATATGGTTCGCAAAGTAACCCATTCCGACCGTTAACTCAATGGTTTCGGGGGCCACTTCTGCTGGTTCATCATCCCCCACCTCATCATCCCCCACCTCAT
>JBCCFC010000905.1:0-5839 GCA_039029935.1 Chloroflexota bacterium | reverse complement strand
TGTACATCTTATGCTTAGAGGTATCGGGAAAATTTCGCCGTCCGGTTTGATACGCCTGCTCTAATTTTGGCAATATATTCGATGCCAAAATCTTGAAACAAGAAGGGGTGACAGAAATGGTCTGTTTCCCCAACAATCCAATCATCGAGGCGGTTGCCAAGGAGGGCATTCGTCCGGTCATGTTTCGCCATGAGCGTGGGGCAGTGATGGCGGCGGATGGCTATAGCCGCACGAGTGATCGTCAACGCTTTGGCGTGGTGGCGGTGCAGGCGCAGGCGGGAGCCGAGAACGCATTGGGTGGGCTGTCACAGGCATTTGCCGACAATGTGCCTATCTTGGTGTTGCCGGGTGGCATTAATTTGACGCAGTTGGCTGTGCGTCCCAACTTTTCAGGTGTCCAGAATTTTCAGCATGTCACCAAGAGCGTTGAGGCCATCTATCAGCCCAGCGATGTCGGTCGAGCCATGCGTCGTGCCTTTCATGCGCTGCGTAATGGGCGACCAGGGCCTGTGGTATTGGAATTGACAGGCGATGTCTGCAACGAAGAAGTTCCCGAAAGCGCACAGGATTACAGTTCACCACGCATGAGCCTACAAGTGCCATCGGCCACCGATATCAAGGATACGGTCAAGGCATTGCTCTCGGCCAAGAAGCCTGTCCTGTGGGCGGGTGGCGGTGTTCTTTTTGCGGGTGCGACCGCAGAATTGAAGGAATTGGCGGAACTGACAGGAACGCCCGTCTACTGTACCATGCCGGGCAAATCAGCGATGGATGAACGCCATCCGCTGGCATTGGGTGCGGGCAGCAACACCACCAGCTTGGCGGCACATCGTTTCCTGCGTGATTGTGATGTATTGTTGGCATTGGGGTCAAGCCTGACACGCACACCCTATGGGCAACGCATTCCGGTAGGTAAATTCTTGATTCAAAACACCAACAATCCCGACACCATCAATAAGGATGAATCGGTTGATATTGGGCTGGTTGGTGACGCCAAACTGACGATTCAAGCACTGATCGAAGAGGTCAAGGCGCAGATTGGTGAGCAGGGTGAGAGCAGTGAGATTCAAGAGAAGTCGGCACAGGTCAAGGCTGAAATTGCTGCTGCACATGAAGAGTGGATGAAGGAGTGGATGCCGATTTTGACTTCGGATGAGGAGCCACTAAACACCTATCGCGTCATTCACGCCATTGACCAAGCGTTGGACCGTGAGAACAGCATTGTCACACACGATGCGGGTGCGCCACGCGACTCGATGGTACCCTTCTACACAGCGACGACACCACATAGCTACATTGGCTGGGGCAAGACCACGCATCTGGGCTTTGGCATCCCATTGATGATCGGCGCAAAGCTGGCAAACCCAGACAAGTTCTGTCTCAATTTTATGGGTGATGGAGCCTTTGGTATGTCAGGACTCGACATCGAAACGGCTGTCCGTGCAGAGTTGCCGATTACGACAGTGGTCCTCAACAATGGTGGCATGGCAACCTATCCAGGTGGATTCCCGACGGCACGCACGCAATTTGGCGTCTCGTATATGCAGGGCAGCTATGCACAAATTGCGGAAGGCATGGGGGCCAAAGGCATTGTTGTCACCAAGGTAGCCGAGATGGAGCCTGCGCTTAAAGAGGCACAGCGGTTGAATGCCGAGGGTACGACTGTGTTGATTGATGTGCATTCTAATATGGAGGCGAAGAAGTCTCGTTTCTAATACCAAAAACAAAAGAGGGCTGTGTTCGATAAGTCGAACACAGCCCTCTTTTTCATACCACACAAGGAGAAAACCATTGAAAACCCATTACCCAATCCATCTACAGTTTATCATGGAATGGGCGTGAATTCATCGGCGTTCTGTTGGGTTGCGATGAGGCGTTTGATGGATTGTGAGACAAACATCCGCTCGGTCAAATGATGGTTAGGTATGAACAAATTAGTCTGCTAAAAACTGAATGCCAATTGCTCAGATGAAACAACTGCTTGCTCCTTGATGCTAAAATATACAACATCGTAGCGTTCCCCAAGTTCATACATGAGTGTTTGCCATAAGGAAAATCCCTCGGATTCGAATGCATCTAATAAACCGTCAACCAACCACTTTGATGTCAAGGGATCATCTCTATTTTAACTGTGCATCGAATGTTTCTGACCATGCAGTCAATCGCTCAATTGCCTCGCCTGAGAGTGGCAACGTGTTGGGATTTATATTGCCTATTTTATCATCGCCTGACCACCAGAGCGGCCAGCAATCATAATCTGCTATAAGTTTAATTGTTTGTTTTGTCATCAATCTTCCTCCACTTCAATCGTCGCAGGGTTGGCTCCTACAATAAATCCATTGTTGGCAACTGTAATCGCAACTAGATACGTCTGTCCGTGAAAGAAAACCTGATAAACCGAACGTTTTATTTGGTAGCCGATAATCTTGTTCTGCATCAGTGCATCTATAATTAAATCTGGTATCTGTTCCGTGGTTATTCCTCGCCGTTGAAAGTCGTCTTTGTGACGCATCAGAATATGTTGTAAACCTGTAGCGGGAGTTCCCTTTTCTAAAAAGACGATCTTTCCATCAGATAGCTGGCAAATTCTGATGATTTGTTCTCATACAATTCAATAAAAACTCACCTACGCAAACCTGTTATCTTGTTTACATCTCACTACGCCCCGTCAACGCACGACCAAGCGTCACTTCATCGGCGTACTCCAAGTCGCCACCCACAGGCAGGCCACGCGCCAAGCGAGTCACACGAATCCCCAATGGCTTAACCAAGCGTGAAATATACATGGCCGTTGCTTCCCCTTCCAAGTTGGGGTTGGTTGCCAACAAAATTTCTTGAATAGGGATGCCTTCTTCACTTAGCTGAATCCGTTGCAATAATTCGGCAATGCGCAGATCATCGGGGCCAATGCCTTCGACAGGCGAAATCGCACCGTGTAGCACATGGTATGTGCCGCTAAACTCGCGGGTGCGCTCAATGGCTTGCACATCAAGCGGCTCTTGCACAACGCAGACCATCGTGTGGTCACGCTGCTCGTTGTCACAGATGGGGCAAGGGTTACGGTCGGCTATGTTGTGGCACTGTCCACAAAAGACGGTGCTGGTTTTCAGCTCTTCCAGTGCGCTTGCTAGGCTTAACGAGATGGATTCCTCGCTTCGTAGCAAAAAGTAGGTCAAGCGGCTGGCGGTTTTGGGGCCAATGCCAGGGAGCTGGCTAAAGGCTTCAATCAAACGGCTGACAGGTTCTGCTAGTGGTTGCATAATATTGATGTGTAGTGAGTATCAAAGAAACCCACTACACGAGTCTCCTTCTAAATCCCCAACCCGGGTGGCAAATTCATGCCGCCCGTCAACGCACCCATGCGATCCTCGGCCAAATCTTGGCTCTTTTGCAGTGCATCATTGACCGCCGCCAACACAAGGTCTTCCAACATCTCAACATCGTCCGGGTCAACCGCATCCGGCTCAATTTTAATTGACTGAATGACCTGCTGACCTGTACAAACTGCTGTGACCATGCCACCGCCCGATGAACCCGTAACCAGTTCATCGGCCAATACACCCTGCGTCTTTTCCATCTCTTCTTGCAGCTTGTTCATCTGCGACATGAGGTTGCCCATGTCGCCGCCACCACCCGGACCACCTGGCATCCGCATACCGCCAGAACGTCCACCACCAGACCCAGAGCGTTTAATTTTTTTTCGTTTTGCCATCTTATTGTACTCCTTCTAATTTTCGTTTAGGAAAGTATAAAATGTAGTGCGGACATCCTGTCCGCTACGGGCTGGAAGCCCGTGTTACTTGACAACCTGCGCCCCCAAAGTTGAAACAGCAAACTCAACCAGTGGATCAGGTCCATCTTGCGCATTTGTATCGGCAGAGACACCTACTGCATTGAGCAATTGTGCCTGCGCACCTAGCTGACACTCAACCGCAATCTGTCGGCCAAAAAATTCGGACAACACACTCGCAACCTGCGCTGAGATTTCTGGATGTGCGATGATGTCACGTGAGAATTGATTGTTGCCAAAGGCAAAGGCAACGGTGCGTTCGGAAATCGCAATATCACGCACGGCATTTAACGCAGCCTGTGCTTTGATACCACATCTTTGTCGAACGACGTTTACAAAATCTTTCCAACGACTACGCAAATTACGCAGCGCATTTTCATCCAACGGTGGTGGCTCTGGGGCAGGTGCTGGTTGCTGTACAGGTTGAGGAGGGGCTTGCACGGGCTGTTGTGCTTGGTTTTGATGCGGATGCTCCGTAGCTTGTTGGTGGGGAACAGGCTGTTGCGGCATAGGCTGTTGCGGCATAGGCTGTTGCGGCATAGGTTGTTGCGGCATAGGTTGTTGCGGCATAGGCTGTTGCGGCACAGCATTATACATCGGTTGCATATTTTGAGCGGGGGCTTGTGCTGGCTGTAGAGCAGCTTGGTTTTGTACAGTCTGTTGCGTAGTTTGATTTTGCACAGACTCAATCAACGCCAATTCCAACGGCAGCTGCGGTTGATAGCCGCCCTTGAGTTCCTGCACCGTTTCACTAAACCGTTTGATGGCAAAGAGAATGGTTGCGAGCGATGACTGTTGTGCCTGTGTCTGCATTTTGGCGACAACATCACTGGGTAACTCGTTGAGCAGGCTAGGGTTTTGGGTCATCTGAAGCACCATCACGCCGCGTAGATGCTCAACCACTTGATGGCAGAATTCGGTCAGGCTTGCCCCCTCAACCAATAGCTTTTGAATCAAGGTCAATCCTTGGCCGATGTCCTTGATCACCACAGCATCCACTAAATCGGCAACAGCCTCGGCACTCACAGCACCTAATACCTGTTGCACCTGCATGAGCGTGACCATTTCCGTGCCATAGCTCAACATCTGGTCGAGCAAACTGACGGCATCCCGCATACACCCCTGTGCGCTACGGCCAATCGCGGCCAAGGCTTCACCCTCCGCTTGGAACCCTTCCACTTGCACGATGTGTTGTAAATGTTGGGCAATTTCAGGTACAGGAATCCGGCGAAAATCAAAGCGTTGGCAGCGGCTCAAAATCGTTGCTGGAATCTTGTGTGGCTCGGTTGTTGCCAAAATAAAACGAGCATGTGGCGGCGGCTCTTCCAGCGTCTTCAACAGTGCATTGAAGGCACTAATGCTCAACATATGCACCTCGTCGATGATATAAATTTTGTACTGCCCTTCGCTGGGGCTAAAGCCAACCTTGTCGCGCAGTTCACGCACATCATCGACACTATTGTTACTGGCGGCATCAATCTCAATCAGGTCCAACATACGCCCTTCATTAATCGCCACACAAGTAGGGCAACGATTACATGGTTCTTCGTTTTTCAGTTGTGTACAGTTGAGTGCTTTGGCCAGAATGCGCGCCGAAGAGGTCTTTCCCGTCCCTCTTGGACCCGAAAAGAGATATGCATGAGCCACACGTTGCTCGCGCAGCGCATTTTTCAACGTCTGTGTTACATGTTCCTGCCCAACCACCTCAGAGAAAGTTTGGCTGCGCCATTTACGATAGAGTGCTTGTGCCATGTTCAAAAGTTTAGCATTAAAGGGAGGGAGTTGCAAGGTTGAAGGTCTCTATGAGTTTTGCTCGACCGTCAAGATATGATGAAATATCCCCAATAACTTCGCCACCTGTGCAATCTGATACTCATCATAATCAATCTCGGCAACCTTGCCAACCAAACGCAGAAATTTTGTAATGGTCAGAAAGAGGTTGAACACAAAAAGCTGGACTATAGAGTCACCCCTACAAAGGCTGGAATCTTCTCTGGTACGACGCTGATTCTTTGCCTCGTAGGAATGGCTAAATGGACTGGTCAAATT
>JBCCFC010000904.1:0-5839 GCA_039029935.1 Chloroflexota bacterium | reverse complement strand
TTGTCACCAACCCCAAAGATGACTATGTGGCCGATTTTGTACAGGGCATCTCGCGCTTGGGTCTGGTTCATGCGGAAACCGTGATGCAGCCCATCGACGCGTATAAGGCATTGCCCGATGCCCTTGACCTAACAGGTTCACCGTCCGTGCCGCTCACCGCCAATCTGGATCAACTGATTGACGTTGCGGCGGATACGGATGCCCCGCTCATCATCACCGAGCATGATCAGCCTGTGGGTGTGATCACCAAAAAGAATCTTCTCAACGCCATTCGTGGCAATTAGGAATTTTCATGCAAAACCAACCAAACATTCTTTTTATTCAAACCGATCAATTAACGGCCAATGCCCTCTCCTTTTATGGTGATCCCGTCTGCCAGACACCAGCCCTTGATAAGCTGGCGCAAGAGGGCGTTGTCTTCGAGACAGCCTACTGCAACTTCCCACTCTGCGGTCCATCCAGAGCGTCGATGATGACGGGGCTACTGGCGTCCAAGACAGGCGTCTTTGATAATGCCAGTGAGTTTGCGGCCACGCTGCCAACCTATGCTCACTACCTGCGCGATGTTGGCTATCAGACCTGTTTGGTGGGCAAAATGCACTTTATCGGGCCGGATCAGCTACATGGCTTTGAGGAACGGCTCACCAGCGACATTTATCCGGCTGATTTTAGTTGGGCGGCGAATTGGGCCAACGAGAGCGGTCGCGACACAAACGATTCACGTGCCGTTACCGTCGCTGGTCCTGCCACCCGCACCGTGCAGCTTGATTATGACGATGAAGTGACCTACAAGGCAGTGCAGAAACTCTATCACTTGGCTCAGTCAGACGACAATCGCCCCTTCTTTCTCCAAGTCTCCTTTACCCATCCCCATGAACCGTACTTGTGTACTCGGGAACATTGGGATCGCTATGAAGGTGTGGAGATTCCCATGCCTGTGGTCGGTCCACGTTCGGCAGAAGAGCATGATCCCCATTCAGCACGAATTTTGGCGCAGTTTGATCTGCTGGACAAGACTTTTGACGATGATGATATTGTGCGCGCCAAACGTGGTTACTACGGCTCGGTCAGCTATATCGACGATAAAGTTGGCGAACTGATGACAGTGCTAGAGGCAACGGGCATGTTAGAGAACACTGTTATCATCTTCACTTCGGATCATGGTGATATGCTTGGTGAGCGTGGCATGTGGTTCAAAAAAACATTCTTTGAGCATTCCATGCGTATCCCGCTGCTAATCTATGCACCCAAATTCTTCAAACCGCAACAGGTTACTGAATTTTCCTCGCTGGTCGATTTACTGCCGACGTTCCTTTCCATTGCCACCGATGGCACATGGCAGTCAACAATCGAGCCACTGGATGGTGCAGACCTCACCGCCTATCTGGACAAAGAATCTGAATATCCAACTCGTCCAATCTATGCCGAATATCTCAGCGAGACGACGCCTGCACCGATCTTTATGATTCGCCGTGGCCCCTATAAATTTGTCTATTGCGCTGCCGATCCCGACCAACTCTATGATGTTGTGACTGACCCGCATGAACTGAACAACCTAGCACAGGATGAATCATTCAGAGAAATTGTCACTGCCTTCCACAATGAGATAGACGAATTCTGGGATGAAGATGGCCTGACAGCGGAGATCAAACTCAGCCAACAGCGACGACAACTGGTACACCGTGCCATGAAAACAGGCAACCCAACATCGTGGGATTACGCCGCCAACTCGGACAATGATGCGCTCTGGTATCGCGGTAAAGAGGGATATAACGAGTGGGCATTCAAACATATTTGAGCGTACAAGATTTCATCAAAAACTAATGAAAATCAAAACAATCCATATCTATCAACATGATTTGCCCATCAAAGGCAAGCCCTACAAATTTTCCACCACCACCTTAACCGCGCTCGACACGACGATTGTTGAGATTATCACCGACACGGGCATTCAGGGCTATGGCGAAACATGTCCGCTTGGCCCAACCTATCAGCCGCATCACGCTGGCGGCGCACGGGCAGCGTTGGCTGAGATGTCGCCGCACCTCATCGGGCAGAACCCTCTGCATATCAACGCCATGAATCTGCTAATGGACGATGCATTGGCGGGACATGACTATGCCAAAGCCGCGCTAGACATTGCGATCTGGGACATCGCAGGCAAGGTATTTGGTGTCCGCGTCTGCGACCTCTTGGGCGGTGCGGTGAATGAGCGTGTCCCTTCGTACTATGCCATTGGGATTGATACGCCTGAAGAGGTTGCCCGCGTCGCCCATGAAAAGCAAGCCGAGGGCTATCCACGTCTGCAACTCAAAGTAGGCGGACGTCCGATTGAAGAAGACATCGCCACCATCCGCAAAGTCGCAGAGGTGATCAACCCCGGTGTACGGCTTGTGGCCGATGCCAATCGTGGTTGGACCATGCGCGATGCGATTCTGGTTTCGCAAGCATGTCGCGATGTATCGTTTGTCATCGAACAGCCCTGTGCAACCTATGCTGAAATTGTCTCGTTGCGAGGGCGCATGTGTCATCCCATTTATTTGGATGAGGTAGCCGAAGACCTACGTTCGGTTGTGCAGGCGATTGGCGACCAGTCAGCGGATGGCTTTGGGTTCAAGCTAACCCGCGTGGGTGGGTTGAGTGCGATGCGTACACTACGAGACATCTGCCATGCCCACATGCTGCCCCACACCTGTGATGATGCATGGGGTGGCGATATCATTGCTGCGGCTTGTCTGCATGTGGGCGCAACTGTTTCACCGCGATTGTGTGAAGGCGTCTGGATTGCCGCGCCCTATATCGAACAGCATTATGATCCTGAGAATGGCATCGCTGTGAAAGATGGCTGGCTGGATGTACCCAAAGGGATAGGGCTGGGTATTACACCGGACAAATCACGATGGGGAACACCGATGTACTCATTTGAATAGCATTGTTGAAGAGATAGTAAGAAGAGATAGTAAGAAGAGCTTTTATAATATTCTAAGTCACTCATGTACAAATGAAGACAGTTATGTTTCGTTCAGTTAGCACGGGGCGTGCTAACTGAACGAGTAATATGGGTATCCACATGAGAGAGGATAATTATGACGATTGAACTGAACCAATCCAACAAACAGCTTGTTTGGGATTTTTTACAAGCACTTGAGGGTACAGACCCAAATCAAGCAAAATCTGTTGCTCGCTCAGTGATGGCCGAGGAACTCCGATGGCACGGCCCTGATCCTATCAACCACTTAAATGGTATCGGGGAATGGAACACGAATTTCTGGCAACCGTTGCGGTATTCGTTTCCCGATCTCAAACGCGAGACCCATCTTTTCTGTGGAGGCAAGTCCAATGGGCGTATTGACGGTGATATTGCGCTGGATGGCAAGATGTGGGTGAGCGGGACAGGCAACTTTCGTGGCACATTTACACATGATTACCTGACGATTCCGGCCAATGGGGCGGAAGTGACGATTCGTTGGGGTGAGTTCTATCGCGTCAAGCATGGTAAAATCGTTGAGATTTACTGCCTGCTCGATTTGGTGGACCTCATGCAACAGGTGGGCTTCCATGTGCTGCCGCCGAGCAAAGGGGCAGATGGCATCTACCCACCACCACAGACCAACGATGGGATTTTGTTGGATGCACAGGATGAGCAGGTGTCAGCCTATAGCCTCGACCATATCCGCCGCTTCATCTTTAATGGACTCAACAGCTATGACCAGTCTGATCTGGAAAGTATGGGCATGGCCGATTACTTTCACCCAGACCTCCAGTGGTATGGTCCGGGTGGCATTGGTGCGTGTCTCAGTTTCAAAGAGTTTGAGGATTTACATCAAGCACCGTGGCTCATCGCCTACCCAGACCGCCAAGTGCAGAATTTGGATGCGCTGATTGCTGAGGGCAACTACAGTGGCGCGCCTGGCTGGGCCGGTGTCAAGGCGACACACACGGGGCCGTATTTGGATTGCCCGACGACCGGAAACGCGATTGATTTCAACGGGCTGGACTGGTGGCGACGTGACGGCGAGCAGTATGTTGAGAACTGGGTCTTTGTTGATATGATCCACCTGTTTCGTCAATTTGGCATTGATCTCTTTGAACGATTAGCACAGCAAAAGGAACACACTTATGAGTAACCAACCAGCATCACCACCCCAAGCGAGTAGCAAAATCCGTCGTGGGGGGAGCCGAGGGCGTCGCCGTGAAAAGGCGAATATCCGCACACCGATGCTCAAAACGTTGAAGCGCAATCTGCCAGTGGTCGAACCGTTGAGCATGGAACAGATTGAGAAGATCGACCACGAGTCCATGCGCATCTTGGAGGAAGTCGGCTGTGATTTCCGTGACCCGATTGCATTGGAACAGTGGAAAGAAGCAGGAGCCAAGATTGACGGTGAGCGTGTCTATGTGGATCGGGGGCTGATTCGAGAGCTGATCCAGAGCATCCCCACCGACATTACACTCCATGCCCGCGATCCCGAAAAGACAGTTGAGCTAGGTGGCCCTAACTCGATCTTTGTACCGATGACAGGTGCACCCTTCCTGCGTGATCTGGAGGATGTACGTCGCCACCCCACGCTCGATGACCTCGCCATGTTCCACAAGCTCTCGCACATGCTGCCCGCCATCCACTCATCAGCCCATCATATCGTCGAGCCGATGGACCACCCCGTCGCCCACCGTCATCTGCGCATCACCTATTCGTCGATGAAGTATTCAGACAAGACCTTTATGGGCATGACCACATCAGGCAAAAACGCCGAGGATGTGCTGGACATGTGTGAGATTCTCTTTGGCAAGGACTATCTCGAAGATCACTGTGTGGTCACGGGCAATGTCAACGGCAACTCACCACTGGTGTGGGACCAGACCATGCTCTCATCACTGCGCGCATTTAGCAAACGCAACCAGCCGCTGTTGATTTCGCCTTTTGTGCTTGGTGGCGCCAACACACCCGCATCAACCGTGCCAACAGTGGTCCAACTCAATGCCGAAGCACTGGTTTGTTTGGCCTACTCGCAAATTGTACGCAAGGGTGCGCCCGTTATCTACGGTCACTATCTCTCCACCGTCTCCATGAAATCCGGCGCACCGATGGCAGGCACACCAGAAATTTCGCTGATGAACTTTATGGTCGGCCAGATGGCGCGCTACTATGATGTTCCTTGGCGTACCTCCAATACATTGGGGGGGGCCAAGTATCTTGATGCTCAGGCTGGCTACGAGAGTGCATCTACGCTGATGGCCGTGATGCTGTCAGGTGCGCATTACATCTGGCACTCGGCTGGCTGGAATGAGGGTGGTATGCACTGCTCAGTCGCCAAATTTGTTGCCGACGCCGAACAGTGTGCAATGGGCTATCGCATGGCCGAGGGGCTGCGCTGGGACGATTTTGACGTGGCCTTGGATGCTGTTCGTGACATCGGGCCGGGTGGTCACTACTTAGGACATCCACACACAGTCGAGAATTTTGAGCGCGGCTTCTTCATGCCACAACTGCTCGACAACAACTCGATTGAGCAGTGGGAAGTGGATGGCTCGAAGACGATGACCGAACGGTCGCTGACCCATGCCAAGTTGTTGCTTGAACAATATGAAGAACCTAAGCTCGACCCAGCCGTTAATGAGGCGTTGCTTGATTTTATTGCGCGCCGCGAACGAGAAATTCCGCTGGGTGGGCTGAATCAGGAGTATTAACCCACCAGCCATATAGTTAGAGTCGTGTATTTAGGAACGAAGCTTAAATAAAAACCCAAACTTGTCATTACAGCGAAGGCCAGAATCCAGCGTCGTAACAGGGTGGATTCCTGCCTTCGCAGGAAATACCGCCGGGTAAGGCGATTTACCG
>JBCCFC010000903.1:0-5847 GCA_039029935.1 Chloroflexota bacterium | reverse complement strand
TCGAGTTGCCAGTAACACAGATTGGTTATCTGTGACCCTACCATCATAACAAACATATAGACCATCCACAATTGGATACGATGTTGGTATACTATTGTCTATCGGTATGGATTGTTGTAAAATCATCGAGAAACGAGTTGTGCCAGTTCAACAGATTATGATTCCAAGTATCCTATGTTTAATGATTTTGAAATTACCATACAATCTACAGCACCAACAACGGATGATGGTCGTCTTGCCAATGACAATGTACTTGTGCGCTACAAAGATGAAACTGAGCCAAGCATGTTTAACGCCAACGCCATCTTGAATGACCTAGAACAGCTTCTTGCCCCCAAACCATCTTCACAGGATGCGCTGACAACAACGGGCACGACCCTCTTTGACGCGCTCTTTACACGTGAAATTTATGCGCTCTACGATAGGGCTATCAAAGAAGCACAGGCACAGAGACGCACGTTGCGTCTACACCTCAACACACGCAACCCAGCGGTCGCCGCCATCCGGTGGGAATATCTCTACCACAGCAAATCACGGCAATGGCCTGTGCTGCGCCCCGATGTGTCGTTCCTGCGCAGCCTGCCCGTTGAGAGCCGTCCCCAACAGCCAATGATACCACCCACCGATGATCTGCGCATTCTGGTGATGATCAGTGACCCCAGTGACCAGCCACCGCTTAAAACAGAACGTGAGTGGAATGCGATGACAGGCATTGCCGAGGGGACACTGATGGCTGTGGAACGCGTTGACCCGACATTGGAAGCATTGCAGGGCGCATTGCGTCGATATGCGCCTCACATCTTTCACTTTATTGGGCATGGTCTCTTTGACCAAAATAAACAGACAGGGACACTCTGCTTCAAACGTGAAGATGGCTGCACAGACTACATCCAGCCCCGCACGATTGCCACCGCATTGGCGCACTGCCCCAGCCTACGTCTCACCTTTCTGAACGCGTGTGATAGTGCCACACCAGGTATCCATTCAGCTTTTGCAGGCGTAGCACAGACCTTGATTGAACAGGGCATGTCCGCCGTCGTCGCCATGCAAGCCCCCATTCTCGATGGCGCAGCCTTGGCCTTTTCGCAGGAATTTTACCGTGCCTTGGCCGATGGCTTTCACATGGAAGCGGCGATGGATGAAGGGCGCACGCGGCTGCTAGGCATGGAAACCCGCTCTCGCCACTATGTGGGTGCATGGGGCATCCCCACGCTCTACAGCCAAGGGCATGAACCGATTCGGCTGGCGCAGGTGGATGATGCCGAGAAGGTGGCGCGGCTGTGGCGGCGGGTGCAGGCGCTGCCCACTGATGAGCATAACCCTCACTTTGATTCAGCGCAGAAACGGCGACTGGTCGACCGCATTTTGCAGATAGACCCTGACTATGCAGAGGCCAAGGCTGTGCTTGCTGGCCTCGATACATTCGCAAAGGCCAAGGAGCTATATGCCGAGACCCAACGACAGATATCACAAGAGGCGTGGCAGGGGGCGCATGATACGCTGCAATCGTTGGAGCGGCTGCGTCCCAACTTCCGAGATACGGTCCATCTGCGTTCACAAGTAGTTGGTCATCTCCATCAAGAGCCGCAACCCACACCACCAGACGCCAAAATCATCACACCACCACCCGACCTGCCTCAAGAAAATTATGATGCCATTGTTGATGCACTGGCGCGGGGGCGGTTGATACCCTTTTTGGGGGGTGAGGTCAACCGCATTGGACACACGGGTGCATGGGTACATGGACTCTATCCACCGACCATCAACGATGTGGCACAGGCGTTGGTAGACCAACTCTCTTCGCCCCTTGCAGCAGACACGTCGCTGTTACAGGCGGCGCAAGTGACAGATTTGCTTGATGGCGAACAGGCTCTTTATGATCGACTGAGCGACCTCTATCAGCATGAAAACTATCAACCCGGCATGGTCCATCGCCTGTTGGCGGAGATTGCCACGCGCATCTATGCCCATCAATCCAACACCGACCGTCGCTATATTCTTTTTTCGACAGCGTTTGATAATCTGCTAGAACGCTCCTTTGATGAGGCCAAGCAACCCTATCATCTCTTTGCCTATCGACCACGCTTTACAGACGAGGTCGATGATGGCTATCCTGAATGCTTTGTGCATACCCCACCCACCACCACATCAGCGGGGACTGTCTCGACAGGTTTTACTCAAGAACCTGTCGAAGTTCTCAAACCAGAAGAGTATGATGCCCACAAGTCCGACAACTATCCCATCATCCTCAAGCTCTGTGGCGAGCGCATCACGACCGAGCCAGAGAGTGTACTGGTCACAGAGGACCAGTTTCTGCGGCAATCTTCGGGCAATATC
Source organism: Chloroflexota bacterium (assembly GCA_039029935.1). Taxonomy (GTDB): domain Bacteria; phylum Chloroflexota; class Anaerolineae; order Caldilineales; family Caldilineaceae. The sequence goes on along the minus strand of JBCCFC010000903.1, from coordinate 3,510 downwards.
AGATCGCTTCTGCCTCGCGACCTGATCAACGAGTCTAGCAAATGCAACTTTCTCTTTTTTGGACATACACTCCAATTGTGGCATCTGCGTCAGCACTGGCAACGGCTGCGTCCACAAACGCGACGGCGTAAACCCAACCCCAATTGGGCGATTGTATCCACCATGACACCCATTGAGCGTGAGTTCTGGCAAGAACACGGCGTCAAGCAAATTGAGGCGGCTCCAGAGACGTTGGTGGCGTATTTGTATGCGTGGATGGAGGAAAATCTATGACACAGCAAAATCCAATCACCAGCCCATACGTTGGCCTCGAACCCTATACCGAGGAACGCGCCGCCTATTTCTTTGGGCGTGACCGTGAAACCGCGCTCATTGCCGACAACCTCGAAGCGCAACGGTTGACGCTGCTTTATGGACCAAGCGGGGTGGGCAAGTCATCGGTGCTGCGGGCGGGTGTCATGTACACCTTTACGCAGCGCGCCCAACGCGATGTTGACGCGGGTGAGCCACCCGCCATCATTCCCATTTATTTTAACCGTTGGCAGCAAGACCCGCTGCGCGGACTGGAACAGACCATCATCGCCGCAGTACAGCCCTATATTGATAGCCTCAGTAATATAGACAATAGTAACACAGACAATAGTAACACAGGCATCCTGCCCGACACAGGTAGGCAACCTGTGTTACTGGAGCATCTCCAATTTTGGAGCCGACAGACCGACAGCGATCTCGTCCTCATCCTCGACCAATTTGAGGAATATTTTCAATATCGTGACAATTACCCAGCGCCAGCGGTTGACGGCGGCGATTTCGCCACACAGTTGATCCGCATCATCAATCACGGGACACTGCGCACCAACGTATTGATCAGCCTGCGTGAAGATGCACTCTCCCGGCTTGACTTCTTCAAGGGGCGTATTCCTACGCTGCTCGACAACCGTCTTAGCATTGGACATCTTAAACGCACGGCAGCAGAGACGGCGATTCGTGAACCCCTTCAGGTTTTCAACAACGAGCCGTTTCATCAGCCACAACAGGTCGCTTATGACATTGAGGATGCACTCGTCACAGACATCCTTGACCAAGTGGGCAGCGGTGTAGTGACATTGCGTCAGCAGCGCGAGCCACAGGGTGTAGAGGCTGGCTCTGTTTCTGTCTCAACGGCAACAACCGTAGACCAAATTCAGACACCCTATCTGCAACTGGTGCTGACCAAGCTCTGGGATGAAGAGCGCAAACAATCTTCACAGACACTGCGCCAGACAACCTTGGACGCGCTTGGCGGAGCCGAAAAAATTGTACGAAACTATCTTGATGACACGCTCAATGCCTTGGGTGATAAAGACCGGCAACTAGCAACACACTTTTTTGATCGGCTGGTGACACCATCTGGGACCAAGATTGCGCTTTCGGTCGATGATCTGGTCGCCTATACCGATGCCGACCCCCAAACTGTGACGACGCTGGTGCGTGAATTGCAGGACCGTCGTCTGCTCAACGGTGTCCGTTCACCCAGTGGCGTGATCCAATATGAGCTTGCGCATGATGTACTGGGGCAGGCATTGCTCGATTGGCAGGAGCGCGAACAGGAGAAAGAACGGCTGGTTGCGGAGGAACGACGTTTTGCGGAGGAGGAAGAGGCACGTAAAAAGGCAGAACGACAGGTACGTCAGGGTCGGTTGATTTTGGCGGGTGTATCCTTTTTATTGCTGCTTGCGATGGTTGCGACAGGCTGGGCGTTGATGGAACGGCGGGGGGCAGAACAGGCGCGCCGTGTAACCGAAGCGGCTCTGCGGCAGGCGTTGACGGAAAACCTATCCGGCCAGACTCAACTCTTGCTCTATCGAGAGCAACGTCCGGGTGATCAGTCCTTGATACTGGCGCGCGATGCCGTTTTGAGTACCCTCTGGCATGATGGCTCCGTCGCCCCCAATGCCTACACTGCCCTCAGCAATGCCACCACAAGTTCACGCTGGATTCGCACACTCCCAGCCAGCGACCGTCGTCATCAGGGACCCATCTATAGCACAGCCTTTAGCCCTGATGGGTCGCTGGTGGTTTCTGGTGGTAGTGATAAAACAATACGACTTTGGGACGCGCAAACGCTTGAACCCATGAATATTCTGTACGGTCACACATCCTCAGTTTTGTCGGTGGGGTTCAGTCCCGATGGCAGGCGGATAGTCTCCGGCAGTTCAGACCAAACGGTGCGGATATGGGATGCTGACTCAGGCGAGCAACTGGCGCAACTAGACGGTCACACACAGAGAGTTTTGTCGGTGGGGTTCAGTCCCGATGGCAGGCGGATAGTCTCCGGAGATGGGTCTAAATTTCTTTGGAGGTTAGACCCTGATAATAACATAGTACCGGTTACAAGCGGAGGCAGAGGGAGCATCATCATCTGGGATGCTCCCCAACGCCTTCTTCTGCGCGCCGTAAAACGCATCTCACGCTTTGAGCCAACCCTTTCCACTACTGAACGACGGCAATTTGGCATTGCTGACAATATTAATCTGCCCCGTTTGGGTCAGCTACGCCCACTAATGGTGCAAGCAGAAGCATTACATGTAGCCGAGCAGGGTAAAGCAGTTGCACGGACAGGTGCGCTCGACGAAGCCAATGCACACTTTGCCCAAGCCATTCATCTTGACCCCACCATCCAACTCAACCCAACACTGGCAGAGCAGGTCTTCCGCAACGCTGTGCAAGCGCACCTCTTTGCCGGACGTCAAGCAGCACAGTCCGGCGAATTAGATGCTGCACTGGTTGAGCTTGAAGCAGCCATTGCCCTTGACGCTGTCCAACCGCCCACCCTAAACGCCGACAGCCTCCGCACCGAAGCCCAAACCACCGTCCTTATTCTCGAGGGCAATGCACTGGCAAACGAGGCCAACTTTGACGACAGCCTCGCCAAGTTTGAAGAGGCTGTCACGCTTGACAACACCCTAAGCTTGGACGATCTGGCAAGCACTGCCTTCTTCGCCGCCGGAGAGCTACTCATACACGACGATGCCTACGCCGACGCTGTCGAAGCCTATCGCCGCCTACAAACCTATCGCAATCTACAAACCTATGAGCGCAGTTATGATCTCGTCTCCCCTTTCAATACACTCTGTCAGGATGGCATCCTTGACGACGCCGTCGTTGTCGTTCTCCCCATTTGTGAAGAGGCTGTCATGCTTGCCCCAGGAGATAGTGCGGCATATGATAATCGCGGGCTGGCACGCGCATTGATAGGCGATGTCAATGGGGCGATTGAAGATTTTCAAGCATTTATCAGGTGGGCAGAGTGGAGCAATACGCGGCGCGATGTTGCGCTACGCCAAGCATGGATTGCTGCGCTTGAAGCGGGTGAAGATGTGGCGACGGTCTTTAGCGAAGAGGTGTTGGCGCGGTTACGCAATGAGTAGTTCTCGTGAGATGTAGGTAGGGACCTCCGGAAGGTGTTGAAATTTTTGAAAAAATTTAAAAAGAACGGAGGGGCCGAACAAAAACAAACCCAAACCACAC
>JBCCFC010000902.1:0-5848 GCA_039029935.1 Chloroflexota bacterium | reverse complement strand
ATTTTTCGTTGTTCGCATGCAGATTATAGTCAATGTCAGCAAAAAACGACTGGAGCGCAACAAAAAACGTACCGAGGTCATGTGTACGGATGGCATGGATCATCTTCCAGACATGGCTTTTGCTAAATCCCTGGTTCAAATAGCTGAACATATCCAACAAGTGGGCTAAAAAGGCTTTCTTGACCTCATAATTGGGAAAATCAAGCGTATAAATCATCCCTTCTTGCTCATACTCTTTGATGGTCAGATAGCCTGTTTGGAAGAGCAGAGCAACTATCGAGAGTCGTTCGATAGCAAAGGAGTCAAATGCGTCCGATGGCTGTTTCAGTTCATTCAGTTCTTTGATATCCCACTGACCCGCATGAATCAATTTAATCAAAAAGGTGGGTGTGCCGCTTTTGAACCAATAGGAGTCAAATTGCATGGCGTCAAAGAGTTGCATGGTAGAGAAGGGGTTATAGACATTCTCTGCGTTGGGTGCAAAGCAGAAACCATTGTACCAAAAGCGGATCTTGGCAAGCATTTCTTCTTCGGTCAACTCTTCTTTGGCCGCAAACCGAGCTATATGCTCACCAAAGTTGTCGCGCAACTCCCGTTCCGTCAACCCCAAGGCCGCGCCAAAGGTGGCGCGCATGGTCAACTCGGTTAAGTGATTCATCTCAGAGAAAATGGTCACGCGCGTAAACTTACTCACCCCCGTAATCATGACAAAGCGAATGTAACGGTCCATGGCCTTTATGACCGAATAGAACCCTTTCATAACGCGTTGAATTCGTTTGGCCTCCGCCAAGTTCTCGATATTATCAAGCAGCGGTTTGTCATACTCGTCAATCAAAATCACCACTTGCTTTTCTGCACCCATCCTACGAATCAAGTCTTCAAACTGAATGTCATAGTCATCGTCCTCTAAGGTGATGTCATAATCCTCGGCAATGAGTTTCAGGTGTCGCTTAATACGCTTTTCCAGTCGCTCTGCATTGTGAATCGGGTGTAGGCTAAAGTCAATATGGATGACAGGGTACGACTGCCAACTATAGTCGCTCTTATCAATCCATAATCCGTGAAAGAGTTCCCTGTTTCCCTTGAAGAGTTCCTCTAATGTCGAAATCAGCAAGCTCTTTCCAAAGCGTCGGGGACGCGACAAAAAATAAACGCCAAACGGTTGATGAACAAGATCATAAATATATTGTGTCTTATCGACATAGAGATAACCCTCTTCAATGAGTTTGCGAAATGTATATGTGTTTGGTTGTATCGGTTTTGCCATTGTTGCCTCTCATTCACTGTCATAATTCATTAGCAAATACGTTCATCTGTTCATTATACCACAATGAATAGTTGAAAGTTGAAAGTGGATAGTTGAAAGTTGCCCCTGAACCATCACACCCACATACCATCACACCCACACACCATCACACCAAACGCTCAATCCGCTCCGCTCCAAAACAAACCCACCCAACATTCGGCTCTTCATCATCAATCCGCAAGCGTACATCAAAGACCGTCTCCGGTGGTGTCGAACGTGTCACCTCACGCACACGCGTCTGCACACGTACATGTGAGCAGCGATTGTACTCGGTGGGTGGCACATCGGCAACCTGATCGGGAGTGACAGCCATGCCATAGGAGATCAACACATTGCCCGTTTGTGGCAAAAAGTCGGCATCGCCCATTGCATAGGCGACAAGGTTGTCTTCTTGACCTGCATAGTCCGATGCCCACCGTTCTTTGACCGTCATGTTGACCTCATCAATCTCATATTCAACCGCGCGACCATAGGTGTCGCTGGGACGTTTGGGCATGGTAAAAGGACGTGCGCCAAAGACGCCGTTGTCAAAAATGAGGAATGTGTCATCCGCCGTGATCGATGGGGTATGGCCGTGATAGGGCCACTGAACATCACCGATGGGTTGGAGCAGCTTCTGTTGCAGCTCTGGCGACCAATCGGTATGCTCTCCCAAAATCCAGAGAATTTCCCCTGTCCCTCGGTCAATCTTGAGAATCGCCTCTTGTAGACGGAGACAGAGCAGAATTGTGTTTTCTTCCTCATCAATCCACATGCTGTTGCCATGCGTCCAATCGTTATGCCCCGGGAATCCGCGTACCCACCAATAGGTGTAGAGGGTTTCATAGCCCATACGATAGGGGTCAAGGTGATCAAAGCAATTCCACCGCCAGACAATCTCACCCTCGCGTGTAAATTCGATGATGGTGTCACCCATCACGTGCTGTGTGCGACGAGGTGCATCGGGGTCCCATTCGCTGGTATAGTAGTCGGCGATCTCTTCAGCTTGTGCCGTAAAGGCCATAAAGTTGCCGTTTGATAACTCATAGATACAGTGGTGAATCGTATCACCAGGCACAGGAATACCAATGTCATGTGTACCTTGGGGACGGTTGGCCGCATACCATTGCTGAACAACATTGCCCAAGACATCAATCTCGGTGACATCAAACTCGGTGGTGAGAAAGAGAAAGTTGCCATTGCGTAACTGGATCATGTCGGCGATGCGCGCATGGGTTTGGAAATACCAAACGACCTCACCGCTGGCATCTAAGGCGATGATTAGACCATAACTGACCATAAACTGTCGCTGCTCTTTGGTCAATTTGGTTGGCTCGCCCGGAATACGGCGACGTGCAAAGACCAGGGTTAGCCCCGGCTCCATGCGTTCTGGTTGGCTGACGTTGATATGAATGGGTGGAAAGACACTTGGGTCATCGGGGAGCGGTGGTGTCGTGAAGTCGAGTCGCTGCTCATAGGTGAGGCTGGTATTCTGCTCATCCTGAATCGTGACTTCAATTTGATGGCGACGGTTGGGGCGTAACCCGACAACGGGTAGACCTTCTGCGAGATTGTGTTGCGCATCATAGTGTAGCTGCCAACTACGCTGATTATCCTGAATCGTCAGTGTGGTTGTAACAGGCTGATTGGTTGCAAAGGTGACAATCGCTGCCAGTGGGACCGAGGGGTTGGGGTTCGCAGTGATGGTTGGAACTGTTGTAAACATAAGCATGAGTTGTCGAATTCCTTCTTCTCATCGTCCATGAAAATTATGGATGTGCATAGATCAGTGGTAGATGGACATCGTCCGCAAGCAAATCACCTACAGTCAGCCGCGCCGCTACTTCTTTGGGCAAAGCACCAGGACGCCCATTGTAGACGGCATCATCAGGCATAAACAACATCGCCATTGCCCGACGCGGGTGACGTGTCATGTTGGGTCCGGCTGCGTGTGCCACCATCCCACTGATAAACACACCCGCACCCACCTTGGCTTCTGCCGCCACAGGCTCAATCGCTGACCATTCCGGATAAACGTCTAGCAGTCCATCAATCCGTGTTTCGTTGAGCGTCCCCGAATGGTCAAAGCGACTGCTTTTATGTGTGCCTGGGAGGAAATACATACAGCCATTTTGTAGGGTTGCATCATCCAAGGCCACCCACAACATAATCGCTTGGTGTGAATTAAATGGGTCCATTGGGTTATCGACATGCCAGTTGGTGGGGTTGGCCCAGGGCTGTTTGACGAGAGCGTGGTCATGATAGAGCCGCACCCCATGCGCACCTGATAGCTCAACTGCCAGCTTGCCCAAGCGTTCATCGACAATCAACCGTTTAAGCTGCTCATTGGTTTTCCACAAATTGACACACTGGACAAAGACGTTTTTGTAATAACTGTCACCGTGCTGGTTGTGTTGTGCGTTCATGGCAATGTGCTGCTCAATTGCCCCATCCAACACCACCCGCCATGTGTCCAGTTCACAATCATCCAGCAGGTCTTCCACCACAACGTAGCCATTGTCACGATAGAAGTCAATCTCAGCCGTAGACATCTCTGTTCTCATGATTCATCCCCATCCCACCCCGTATCGACATAATTTGCCAAATCACGCAGCGCAACCACAGTACAGTTCTGCTCGGCTAAGTAGTCCATATAGCGCACAAAATCATCCGGTTCAGTGTGAACCCAAGGATGGTCAAGGTCGGGTACGCCGTGAAAGGTCAACACGGTAATTTTGCCATCGCTGGCTTGGTCAACGGCCCACACCAGATCATCAAAGCCCCAATGAGGCCCTGCCGCACCTGTCGTCGGAATCAGCATGGGGTCGTGAACCTCTGGATCATAGGCTGGCCCACGCCCACCTTCTTCGTCATAGTCATACTCTGGCGCAACCCCTCGCCGCGCAAAGTGAAACCCATACTCAGCGATAGTATCGGCGGCGTCCAGATCATAGTTATAGCCTGGATAGCAAAACGTTGTCGGAACAGGGATATTATATGCTTGGCAGCGTTCGTCAATATGCACCAAATCCGCCCACAGTTCCTCCTTGGTCTGGTTGGCGACATTGCTGTGATGGCGGGTGTGATTGCCAATCTCAAAGCCCATTTCATGCAGTTCATGCACCTCTTCCCACGTCAGATACCGTTCCTTGTCCACCAAAAAGCGCAAGCCCTCGGTGATATAGAAAGTTGCACCAAAGCCACGCTCCTTGAGCAACGGCGCGGCAACGGTGAGTTGGGATTTGGGGCCATCGTCAAAGGTGAGGACGACGAGCCGATCTGGTATTGGTTGTATGTTTTGCATCTCAAACTTCTCCTTATACTCTAGTCCTACAACACCCCACGCCCACGACCCGCCGCCAACAAGCGATACCACTCCACACGGCTCAGTTCTAATTCAACGGCTGGCATGGATTGTGGAAAATGTGCTGGCTCCATCGTGCCCAAAATCGGCTGGATGCCTGCAGGGTGACGTAGAATCCACGCCAGCGCAACCGCCGCTTTTGTGGTTCCATGTGCGTGTGCAATCGCCGCTAGTTCTGCCGCAATCGCCTTCTGCTGTGCGGTGGCCTCCTCCAGCGCAAAGACCTTGCCCCTAGCGACCGGGGACCATGCTTGAATCATGATATCATGCAGGCGACAGTAATCCAGTAGCCCCGCAACGTTGGCGTATTGATTGTCCGTATAGTTGACCAAAATATCTGCGCTAATCAGGTGATGATGGAGCAGGCTGACCTCTAGCTGGTTGAGGACCAACGGCTGGTCGAGATGCTTCTGTAGCAGCGCAATTTGTCCCACCGAATGATTGCTGACACCAAAGTGGCGCACTTTTCCACTGCTGTGCAGATGATCAACCGCACGCGCCACCTCTTCGGGTTCAAACAGCGGATCGGGGCGATGGAAGGCCAGCAAATCGAGCGAATCTGTGCCAAGTCCCGTCAGCATCTTCTCGACCGACGCAACGATGTGTGCATAGCTAAAATCATAGCGCAAGGGGTCGTCAACATTGGGTGTATTGGCAAGGACGACGCCACATTTGCCCTGCAACACCAACTTGTCTCGCAACCCAGGACGCTGCGCCAACACATGCCCCATGACGGCAATGGCCGTGCCACCACCATAGATATCGGCCATATCAATATGATTGACGCCATGTTCAACCGCCGTCTCGATCATGCGCAGGCCATTGGCGTTCATCTCCGCGGTGGGAGAGATTGTATCCCACCCACCGCCAAATCGTGCCGTCCCATAGGCAAGACGGCTCACGGTTAACTCTGTATTTGGAATTTGAACTGTTTTCATGAATCCCCCTAATAATTACACACCTTTGACGGCGTTATTGTACTGGATGTTGAGTCTGGGAGCAAGCACTTATACGCTCGATAGCATATGTTGGTTGTGGTCGTTTCATGATAGAATTATTAGCATTTCAGCTAGTCAGCATTTCAGCACACTGGCTGGCCGAAATGCTGACTAGCTGAAATGCTGACCAGCGATACAAACGGAACAGCTCATGCTTACACAAGAACAAAAACACTTTTTTGAGGACAACGGCTACGTGTT
>JBCCFC010000901.1:0-5854 GCA_039029935.1 Chloroflexota bacterium | reverse complement strand
CTCCACATGGCCTCTTCGGTATCTTAGCATGTGGTCTAGTTTCTGGGTAGCATTATAGACTTCGCTACTCAAACAACTACAAGGCATGGACTTTGACCACGAGGAGTCACAGACGCATGGCATCAATGTGGTCACGCTGCCGTTGCGCGAGATTCCTGGACTGGCCGCGTGTGCGGATGATGAGCTGCTCAAACACTGTCACCTGCACTGTTGGGATTTTGGTGGGCAGGAGATCATGCACGCCACGCACCAGTTCTTTATGAGCAAACGCTCGCTCTACATTCTGGTCCTCGACAGCCGTGCCGACAACAACACCGATGGCACCAAGAAATATCACTGGCTCAAACACATCCAAAAGTTTGGCGGTGGATCCCCGCTGCTTGTCGCCATGAACAAGATCGACCTTAATCCCAGCTATAATATCGAGCAAAAGCGCATCAACGACGACTTCCCGCAGATCGAAAATCGTTTCTTCCGCATCTCGTGCAACACGGGCATTGGCCTCGACCCACTGAAACAGGCCATCGCCAGTGCCATCCCCCAAACGCAACTTTTTGGCAGCCAAATCAGCATCAAGTGGATGCGGGTCAAGGACAACGTGGTCGCCGCCACCGCCCAACAACGCTACATCAGCCGTGAACAGTTTCTGCACATCTGCGCAGAGGCCGAGGTGACGGACCCCAATCACCAGTCCACCCTGCTTCAATACCTCCACGACCTTGGCATTGTCCTCTACTTCCGCCAGCTTGCCCTTGCCGACATCTATGTCCTCGACCCCCATTGGGTCACGATAGGCGTCTACAAAATCATCAACTCGCCCTCGATTCAAGCAGGGTTACTACACGAATCTCAACTCGACTACATCCTCAACCACGAGGCGCAAAAGCTCAAGGAGTATAACCCCGCCCAAGAAAAGTCCATCCGCTACAGCCCCAAAGAGCAGAGCTACATCCTCCAGATCATGATGCAGTTTGAACTCTGCTACGAATATGGCCGCACCTATGGCGACAACAACCGCCAATATATTGTCCCTGATTTGCTGCCAAAGGAGTTGACGCCTGAGCCAACCCTTGATGAAGGCACACCGCTGCGTTTTATCATGGAATATGACTATCTGCCCACCGCCATCATCGCCCGCCTGATGATTGACATGAAGAATGACATTGAGTGTCTTCCCAATGGACACAGCCAACAGTGGCGTTACGGCATGATGCTTTGTAGTGATGTCGGCACACGCGCCAAGGTGGTGGCCTATAACGAACGCAAGACCATCGAAATCACCGTGCAGGGAGAAGAACGACGCAAACGCGAGTATTTCGCCATCATCCGTCACTATATCCATGCCATCAACGAAGTATTTGAGAATCTTGACGTAACCGAATGGATTCCGCTGCCGGAGCATCCTGACCATCGTGTGAGCTATACCAATCTGCTCGGCCATGAGCGAGCCAATGAATCCACCTATTTTAACGGTGACTTGGGCAGACGGTTTTCTGTCGCCGATTTGCTGGACAGTGTGATTAGCGAGGAGGAACGCATGGAGGAGGCACGTAAACAGGGGCTGACCGAGAGCTATATCGATAAAGCGGGCAGCGTCACCATTATCCAAGGGGATGTCAATGATAGCTATCTTGATAGCCATGCATCGGTTGGGCAGCAGACGGAACAAGACACCCAGGCAGCACAAAACGACCAAGCAGAGGCAACCATCCATGCGCTCTATGAGAAACGGACAGCGCTGGATGAACAGGTGCGAGCGTTGGATGGACTCAAAGACAAGGCCAACGCCAAGGTCAACCGTGCGATAGAGCAGCGCAAATGGATAACCATTGGCCTGACAGTGCTAGTCCTTGCCAGCTTGGCAACCATCCTCTCCGTAAACGACATCAACATCATCGACGACATTCCCTTTTTCACAGAGATTGTGACCTTGATCCTTGCCCCAGTGGTTTCCTTTGCCGTCTACCGCAGCATCGACACCGATGACGCCCTCAAAGAACACCTCAGTCAGCAAGCCTATACGGATCATGGCTACTTTGCAGAGACACATCAACGGCTACAGAGCGAGTTGGCAACGGTGACAGATGAGATCAATCGGCAGAGAATGGCGTCATCAACGTAATTATGCGGGACCTTCGGGAGATCTGCCTGCTACTTTGCTGATTTGGGAAAGCACGGATTGAGTTGTCTGCCGTGATGTCGTATCTGCGTTGCCCCATATCCGTGCCACTGGACTCATATGGTATAATGAAGGGGTATGGTTACGCACCATGCCCTTTTGTTTTTGACAAATTTCAAAGGTTTGACACATCATGATGATCATTTCTAATTCCAGTCCGTTGATCGCGCTCGGAAGAATCAATCGCTTGGACATCTTTCAATCTTTATTCGATACAGTCTATATTCCGACTTCTGTTTACGATGAAACTACAAATGTAACAGAGGACATCCGAGATCAGCGTGATGCGATTCTAGCAGCAGTTGATGCAAAAATCATTCATGTTGTTGAACCATCCATTGACTATACGTTTCGCCGTAAACTGGATGCTGGTGAAAAAGGGGCATTAAACTTGGCTTTAGAACATGACGATAGCCAGCTAATTATGGATGACAGAAGGGCGAGAAATGAAGCAAAGGAACTCAGATTGACGATTATTTATACAACAGATGTGTTAAAGGGTGCAGAACGCCGACAGTTGATTTCGTCTTACGACGAGGTGATGGAACAACTTCATGCAATCGGGATTTATCTGCCAGAGTAGGTTGTAGCAATTGGGGAGGATAATATGGCACAGACAATCACAATCACCGTACCAGATGATATTGCAGAACAGTATGAAACTGCGGAAGAGCTAAAGGACAGCATTTACGAAAGTATGATCATTCGAGAGTTCCAGAAAGGGCTGTTGTCCATTAGCCAAGGAGCCAGAATCTTGGGATTAACCTATGGAGGGTTTATGGAGTGGCTAGGCAAACGCAAGATATCTTTCATCACCGCAACAAAAAAGGAGTTGGAAGATAGTTATCAGGCTTTTGAGCGCATGATGCAACGGAGAACAAGTTAAAACGCAGATCGAGTTGTGTGCTGTGATGTTGTATCCACGTTACCCCATATATCTGCAGTCATGATGGTCCTCTGGCATGGCGACGCAATCTCGTCTGGTCCATTGGGCGGTGCTGCACGGATTCGGGGACGCGCAGATGTCTCGACTAGGACCTTCGGGATGTCGGAATTCGCTTTATCTTGCGCGCAGAACCCTCTGCGCCGACATCCCGAAGGTCCGGCTACGTTACGGGGTCTACCTGCTACTTTGCTGATTTGGGAAAGCACAAATTGGGTTGTCTGCCGTGATGCAGTATCCGCGTTGCCCCATATCCGTGCCACTAAGCTCATATGGTATAATGAAAGGGGTATCGTTACGCACCATGCCCATTTGTTATGTTGCGCAAGAAAGGACAATACTCTATGTCACCATCCTATAATCATTCGTACCTAACGTCTCAAATCGTTGGGCATCTATACAAACAAAACAACGAGAATAAATACAACATTCATATGGAACTCACCTTGGATATCAACGGCACTGACTATATCCCCGACATTGCTTTCTATGAAAAACAACCAGTCAACTTTGTTCGTGACAGTGTGAAAACACAAACGATGCCGATTTTATCTATTGAAATTTTATCTCTAAAACAGTCAGTCAATGACATCATCGACAAATTTGAAATCTATTTTCAAGCAGGCATCCAATCATGTTGGCTGGTGATTCCACCTACTCAAACTATCAGTGTATATCACGACACCCAAAAAGCATCCTCATACTCAACAGGCAAAGTGATCGATTCTGCGATAGATTTGGATATAAACATTGACGATATCTTTGCATAGGAGCCAAACGCATGTCAAACGCCCGCTATTTCAACACACACGGTCCCGTCAACCCCACCGAACACTATGTCGTCCCTCGTCAAAAACGGCTCAACAGCCTGATCGCGCAAATCCGCCGAGGCCACTACTTCACCATCTATGCACCTCGACAGATGGGCAAGACAACGCTGTTACGCAATCTACGCGATTATTTCAAAACACAACCACAATTCATCCCCATCGCACTCAGTTTCCAACTCTTTGAGCATTGGGCAGTGGATGAATTTTTAAAAGAGTTTGGCCGTCTGCTTACACGCCAATTGTTGGCAGGATGTCGCGCCAAACATCCAGGGCAATTTGATGTGGTTCAAGCAGCAATTGACAAGTATCCACTCAATGGCTATGCAAATTTTTGGCGACTCTTTGACGAACTGGCACTGGTCGCCCCCGACATCCACGTCATTCTGCTCATCGACGAATTTGACGGCACACCCACTGAGGCGATCTCGCCACTCTTGCAGACATGGCGTGAATTCTACCTTGCCAGCGAACCGCCACGCAGTCTGCACAGCGTCATTCTATTGGGGCTGCAAAACATCGCCACACTCAAGTTGGGACGTAGTTCACCCTTTAACATCGCTCGTCAACTCGAACTTGACAATTTTACCTTTCAGCAAGTGCAAACACTACTGGCCGAGTACACAGCCGATGATGGGCGTCGCTTTGCCGTAGACACCCTTGAAGCATTCTATGAACAGACAGGTGGGCATCCTTTTCTCGTCAATCGTTTAGCTGCGTTGATCACGGGGTGTGTTGATCCCGATGAGGTGCTAGATGAACAGACAGATGGTACCTTTGATGATTTTGCAACAATCCAAGCGCGTACAGGCAGGTCCGATTCTTCGGTTACACGCACTGAATTAGAAAAAGCCATACAGCAATTGCAGACCGAGAACAATTACAATTTCGAGACTTTGCGCCGTCATGCCGAAGAATACCCAAATGAAATTATCAACATCCTCTTTGGGCAGACTTATCCCTATGATCTCAACGAACCCTTTATCAATACGCTCAAACTGCATGGCATCATCCGACCATCGGCCAGCAATGACTGTCAAATTGCCAACCCCATCTACCGCCAAGTGCTGCTGGCAAAGCTGCGACCCAGCAACTATAAACACCAAGGGGATTACTTGGTGAATGGGACAGATTTTCGCCCGTTGGCCGTCGATGGTGCGTTACAGATGCCTATAATTTTATCACGATTCCGAGAATTTATGGAGCGACGCGGCAAGGAAGCATTTAGCATCAGCCCTATGCCACAAGAAATCACTGGGCAATATCTGCTCATGGCCTATATTGATGCCATTTTGCGACAAATTGGCGGTGGTGTGTTTACTGAGGTCCCGTCTGGTGATGGATATCTGGACCTGATAATCAGTTATCAAACCATGCGTTATGTGGTTGAAACCAAAATTTGGCGTGGCCTTGTGGCCTATGAAAAAGGGCTAGATCAATTGGTTGGCTACCTGCAAAGCGAGTCGCTGGACACAGGGTACTACGTGATTTTTCACGCAAGACCCCAAGTATATGGGCAATTGGCACATGATGAGCTAGAATTTATTCAGCATTGGCCAGAATCCAAAAAGCAACTCTCAAAAACAATTCATGTCTATATCATTAGACTTGGCGACATTCTAGGCCATTCCACAAAATAAAATACCCACCGTTACGCGGAGAGAGCGGGGTACCCTCTGGTTAGTCATGTGTTCCTTCCCTTCTCGTTTTGTGGAATGCATGTATTGCTTTCAGTGTTTTTATGAGACTCCTTTCGTTGCTGGCATTTATTGCCTGATCTAAAGTGGTGTCTAAGTATTGTCATATTCGTCGTATTAGTTAACATATTCCACTGTGTGCATGTGTGTCAACAAGCATAACATCTAAAAGCCTTTAAAGTTACTGCAGTAACAGTAGAATTGAGTG
>JBCCFC010000900.1:0-5867 GCA_039029935.1 Chloroflexota bacterium | reverse complement strand
ATTCACAATACCATTTAAGAGGCGATGAATCGTTTTTCTTTGAGACGAGCGGCTTTTCCTTGACGATTGCGGAGATAGTAAAGCTGTGCTCGTCTCACTTTTGCATTCCGTAATACTTCCACCTTCACAACATTTTTGCTATAAATCGGGAATGTGCGCTCAACCCCAACGCCACCCGATGCCGTACGACGAACAGTATAGGTTGCGCCTGCGGTCTTGCCACCACGCATGGCGATGACAACCCCTTGGAAAACCTGAATACGTTCGTTGCGGCCTTCTTTAATCCTCTGGTGAACACGAACGGTATCACCTGGGTGTAACTCTGGTAAATTTACATTTGCCTCTGGTAACAGAGAATTCATTAATGCGTTTGACATGATTCATCTTATCCCTTTCAAAAAGCAACCATTACGTTTTTTCAAAAATGGTTGATGGTAATTTTATTAAAAATTCCGCTAAATCGTTTCGTATGGACAAAGAACAGTATCGCAGGTTGGCTACCTGCGTCACAGATACTCAATCTGTGACACTGATTTATACGTTCCTATTCAATCAATTAACAATCAATTAACAATCAATATATAACTTTAACTTGTATAACTACGCAGCCATCAGCTAACAAGCCTGTCACTAATGAGCTGATGGCTGATTAGTTATCCACTTTAAAGCAAACTAAAGAGTGCTGCATTCAAAGCAACCCATCCATTTTATCATAGATTGAGACGACCTGCCAAAAAACAATGAAAATTAAATGCATTCAATCTGAATTCCCTGAAACTCAGTTTGACATCCCTTCGTTGACAATTCATGCAACTTCTTTCGCACAGTCACGTACTGTTAGGTATATTACTTTTGTCTGATAGTCTAAAATAAGGAGAACACATGAAAAACAGTCTGGTATTTATATTGATTATCGGCATTTTGGTAGCCTGTGTTGCGCCATCCGCAGGCGGCCCTGCTGTGACCGAGGAGCGCGATGTTCAAGGTTTTGAGAACATTCGCCTAACGACCAGCGCAGACATTACGGTTGAACAAGGGTCCAATGAGTCAGTAATTGTAATGGGTCCGGAGCGTGAGGTGGAACGGATTGAGACTGTTGTGCGTGGTGATACGCTGATTATCCGCTCAAAACAACGGTTCTTCTTTTTCTCGTGGAGTGACAGTGACAATGTAGATATTCAGATCACGATTCGCACACTCAATGACCTTGCCATCTCTGGATCGGGGACAGCCACATTATCCGATATCGAAGCAAGAGATTTGGCGGTGTCCGTCTCTGGTTCCGGCGATATCAAGGCAGAGGCATTGGTCGCAGAAACTGTGGAAATAGATGTCTCTGGGTCTGGTGATATTAGGGTCAATGAGCTGGTTGCTGAAGCGTTGGATGTCGGCATTAGTGGGTCTGGTGATGTTGAGGTCGATGACGGCTCGGCACAAGCGCAAGCGATTCACATCAGTGGCTCAGGCACATTTGATGGGGAAGGGGTTGCTAGCCAAGAAGCAGAAGTCTCTGTCACAGGGTCTGGTGATGTCACGTTATGGGTAGCGGAAAACCTCAACGCCTCCATTACAGGCAGCGGATCCATCAGTTATTATGGTCAACCTAATATCAAGCAATCGACAACTGGGTCTGGTGATATTGCGGGGTTGGGTAATCGAGAGAGACGATAGTCGGGATGTCAGCGGTATGTGGACTGAAAATAAGAAAGCTTTCAGCACTTCAGCACTTCAGCATTTCAGCACTTCAGCACACTGGCTGACAAGCTGACAAGCTGACTGGCTGACAAGCTGACTAACTAACTGGCTGATTTAATCCTTTCCGATGCAATTTAATATACATACAAAAAAGGCTCACCAGCACGGCGAGCCTTTTTTGTATGTATGCTATTATTGTAGTAGAGTGGGATCAGATTCAACCTTTAGCGAGCGGAAGGTTATTTTCCAAAATGAATTTATGGCCGTTTAGCCAGAGTGATAAACATAATCGTGCTACCCCTAAACAGAATCGATTCCAATGGCTGCGCACAGATCAACGCTACACATATTTGGTCGAACTATTGACAAAAAACCAGCAGGATGGCACAGAAAACGAGACATCTGTTGAAAAACAACAGTTTGAGCTAAATCTTGACCGTGATTTACCCATTGCAGTCATCACCTCTGGGCTTGCAATCATTGGCTCATTCGGGTTTCCACTCATCCGCCTACTCTGTCTACCGGGGCTGCTCTATGGTCTGTGGCCCATTTCCAAAGCAGCTTATGACGCGATCATTCACCGAGGCAAAAGGAATACCGACAAGGGAGATATGGATATTCTCTATGCCTTTAGCCAGGTAGTGGTTTTGGTTCAAGGCTACTTTGTTACCGCTGGATTAGGTGTCTTGTGGTTTATATTGAGCCAGAAATTGATGCTCATCGCAAAAGAACGCTTTCGACACAATTTGCACAGTATTTTTGAAGACTTGCCCACAAAAGTTTATATATTGGTTGACGGAATGGAAGTTGAACGGGTACTCGACACGCTGGTTGAGGGTGATTTGATTGTGCTGCGTGCAGGCGAAGTTGTACCGGTAGATGGTGTCATCGCTCATGGGTTTGCAACGATTGACCAACAAGCGTTAACCGGAGAATCACAGCCAGCAGAAAAGGAGAGGGGCGATCCGGTCTATGCGGCGACGGTGGTGCTGTCGGGCATGATTTATGTACAGCTCCAAATGGCTGGTTATGATACCATGATGGCACAAATTAATCAGATTATGGAAGATAGCACGGCCTTCAAAGATACAAAGCAGACACGAGCAGAGATGATTACTCATAGGTCTGTCCTGCCATTATTGGCATTCAGCGGGTTGACCACGCCGTTTATTGGCATACAGGGTGCATTAGCCGTCCTTGAAGCGCATCCATATCGTCGCATCATCATCAGTACACCACTTAGCACGATCAACTATCTCAACCTTGCATCCGAAAACAGTATTCTGGTCAAAGATGGTCGTACCTTTGAGCTGCTCCAAGATGTTGACACTATTGTGTTTGACAAAACAGGCACCCTAACATTGGATCAACCCATCGTGACAGCGGTGCATACCTTTGCAGACCATACAGAAGACGCTGTTCTTGGCTATGCAGCAGCAGCAGAAGCGCGGCAATCCCACCCCATTGCCAAGGCAATCCTCCAACAAGCATCCACCAAGCAGGTCCATATACCAATGGTTGACAATGCCAGCTACCAAGTTGGCTATGGATTGACTGTGCATTTGCAAGAATCGAACACTGATGGGACACAGAACAATAGGCAGCAAGTGATTCGTGTAGGGAGTAGCCGCTTTATTGAATTGGAAGAGATTGCGCTGTCAGCGGCGGTGCAAACAGCTATCGAAACTGCCAAGAACGCTGGCAACACCATTGTGTTGGTAGCGATAGATGTACACGTGGTGGGGGCAATTGAGCTAGCACCCGCCATCCGGAGCGAGGCAGTTGAAGTCGTGCGTTGGCTACAGGCGCGGGGTAAAGAAATGTATATTGTCTCTGGCGACTATGCGCAGCCTACACGCAGATTGGCAGAGACACTAGGAATTGAGCGATATTTTGCCGAGACGTTGCCCGAAGATAAAGGCAAATTGATGGAGCAGTTACAACATGCGGGCAAGCGTGTCTGTTTTGTCGGTGATGGCATCAACGACACGATTGCGATGAAAAAATCGCATGTATCGGTATCATTACGCGGGGCAACCACTGCCGCCACTGATACAGCGCAGGTTGTGTTGATGGATGCCAACCTGCGACAGTTGATTGCGTTGTTTGAGCTTGCCAATCAACAGACAAAAAACAACAATACAACCATTAGCACCATCATGAGTGGTGTATTGGCAGGCATTGGCGGTGCGCTCTTTTTTGGCACAGGTGTCCTGTTCTCAGACAGTATGAACCAGATATTCTTTCCCCTCAGTTTAGGGGTCGCCATGTGGCCTGCGATTAGAAAAAAAACAAAATAAAAAGGTAGATCGCATATGAATTTATGGCCGTTTCGCGATAAACAAAATTGGTTACGCGCAGACCGTCGGCGTGCCCTCCTAAACCTGCTTGCACGGGATGACAGCCAGCATACGCAGGATGCACCTATCGAAAAACAGCAGATTGAGCGTCGGGTGGATCGAAACTTGGTTATCACCATTGGCACGGTCAGCGTTGCCGCTATTGGCACATTTGGATTTCCCATCATCCGTCTGCTGAGTCTACCCGGAATCATCTATGGATTCTGGCCCATCTATAAAAAAGCCTATCACCATAGCATCAAGGCAAGAAAAGTAGACCTAAGCCTCTTTTACGCATTTATGCAGACCCTTGAACTGTTATTTGGGCTATTTTTCACAACAGCACTGGGCAACTTATGGTTTCTGCTCAGTGAAAAATTGATGGTGGTTGCCAAAGAACGGTATCGTCAAAATCTGCATCATATGTTTGAGCAACTCCCAACAACTGTGTATGTATTGGTCGATGGTGCGGAGGTAGAGCAAACATTAGATTCATTAGAGGCTGATGCGGTTATCGTGCTGCGTGCAGGCGATGTCGTCCCCGTTGATGGTATGATTACACATGGCTTTGCCACCATTGACCAGCGGGCGTTAACAGGGGAGTCGCAGCCAGCCGATAAAGAGACTGGCGATCAGGTCTATGCATCAACCATCGTTCTGTCTGGGTATATTCTCGTCCAATTGGAGACCACTGGGCAAGAAACAATGATGGCACAGATTCACGAAATCCTGGAGAACACCACAGCCGTCAAAGACACCATGCAAACGCAGGCGGAAGCGTTCACTCATCGTGCTGTGTTGCCAGCACTTGCACTTAGTGGACTCGCCATCCCTTTTCTGGGGCTTAATGGTGCGGCTGCCATTCTGGATGCACATCCCCAATATCGTATCATCATCAGCACACCTCTAAGCACCATCAACTTTCTCAATCGCGCCTCAGAGCAGGGTATCCTTGTCAAAGATGGACGCACCTTCGAGCTGCTCAACCAAGTTGATACTATCATCTTTGACAAAACGGGGACACTGACGTTAGATCAACCAATTGTCGCCAACATCCACACCTTTATAGACCACACAAAAGAAGCCGTGTTAGGCTATGCCGCCGCTGCCGAGCAACGTCAGTCACACCCAATTGCCAAAGCCATTTTGCAAGAGGCCACAGATCGTTCTGTTAAGATTCCAGCGGTTAACGATGCCAGTTATCAACTTGGGTATGGTTTAACGGTTCAACTAGATTCACAAACGCTTAATCCCTCCGTCCCAAATACAATACTGCGCGTCGGTAGCAGCCGTTTTATCGCTCAAGAAGCCATTGCACAGCCAGAGGATGTGCAAGCCTGTGTAGAGAATGCAAAATCACAAGGAAATTCGATTGTGCTGGTTGCCATGAATGACACCGTTATCGGTGCCATCGAACTGCAATCAGCCATCCGCCCAGAATCAGCCGACGTTGTGCAATGGTTCAAAAAACAGGGTAAAAATATCTATATCGTATCTGGTGACTACGCTCACCCTACACAGGTACTCGCCAAAAAGTTAGGCATTGATGATTACAGGGCAGAAACATTGCCGGAAGACAAAGGGATATTAATCGAGCAGTTGCAGAGTGATGGCAAACGAGTCTGTTTTGTGGGCGATGGTATCAACGACACCATTGCCATGAAAAAGTCCTATGTGTCTGTTTCGCTGCGTGGTGCAACGACAGCAGCCGTGGACACCGCTCAAGTGGTTCTGATGAATGCCGATTTGCAGCAGCTCATTTCCTTATTTAATTTAGCACAGCAGCATCAAGGAAATCAACGTATGACAGCAGGGGCGATTTTGAGTGGTGCT